>JBCCCJ010000760.1:0-3897 GCA_039033615.1 Bacteroidota bacterium | reverse complement strand
GCACTTAGGAGAATCTGGACGTTCTGATTTTCATCAATAGTCGGACCGGATACCAATACTCGGTCTTCCAGTTTGATAATAATTGCAAGGGTAAAGTCTCCCTTCTCCTCAACATTCTGATATCGCAAATGGATATGAGGTTTGTTTTTCAACACAGACATAAGAAAATAGGTTAAGTGGTTAATTTGGGTATTTCCTTCGAGGGATGATACAAAAATGATTCTAATACCTGAACTTTTCCATACCGAAAAATAAGGATTTTCGCATCCCCTTTTGGGGGGAGGGTCCCGCAGCCTGAACGAATCAATCATGTAGGTTCCTCAGAAGGGATTCATGAGATCATGCCGACTTTTGGGAAAAGGTTACCCGGAAAGCCTAAAAAAAAATTCAAGTAGTTCTGCTAATTGAATAGGCTTCTCCTTACTACCTTTACCCCATGTCTGCCTCTCGCGTCGTCCTGATGGTTTCCTCCAATAAAAAACGAGCCCAACCTGCTCCGGCTTATCAGCTCTACCAGAGTCAGATGTTTCAATTGGGCTGGAAATATGCGCAGTCGTTCGAGGCGGATGCCTATTATCTGCTGTCGGCCCATTATGGCTTGGTCCCCGCCGAGCAGGAAATCGCGCCTTATCCCGAAACCATGAGCACGCTACCGGAAGAGGAACTCGACAAATGGGCCGAGCTCATCGTAGAAGGGCTTTTGCGACGGCACCCGGTGGCACGCACACATGTCATTGTGATCGGTGTGAAACGCTACGTTCAGCCGATCGCGAAGTTGCTGCCCAAAGTGGAGTGCCCACTCTTGGGATTGTCCCTCCCGGAGGTCATGGGCTTTTTGCGAAAGGGAGATTGGTGAATCCGTGATCTTCCGCGCATACACATAGTAGGCGCTCGTCACTTCCCCCGCTTCGTCGATCAATTCTGCTTCTAGCCGATACGGCCCCGCTTCTAATTCCACTTCAAAGCCCACGGCTTTCGCGCCTGCTTCGATGGGCGCACTCAGCACTTGCTCTCCGATGAGCAGACGGGCTTGTTGGAAGGATTGGGCGGTACCAGCTTGGAAGGCCAGTCCTTGGGGAATGACATCGCCTTCGGGGGCGGATGCTTGAATTTCCAAGCCACTCTCCACCGGATAGCGACGCAGTTCGATCTCAAAGCGCCCAGCTTCTGGCACTTCTACCGCCCAAAATCCCGGCACCATTTTCCCGGCGCGTACGTGAGACTGATGCCAAGCGGGATGCTGACCATTGAGATGGATATCGTGCTGGGTGAGGGTTTGAGGTTCGGTTCCAAATGGTACTCGGGAGTACTCATCGCTTCGTTCGCTCACCCGCTCCCACCAGACCTCATAGGCAGCTCGAAATTCGACCAGCTTCTGAGGATAAGCATCGGCCAGGTCGTACAATTGCCCGGGATCTCCGCTCAAGTCGTAGAGTTCGCCATTGACCAGTCGCCAGCTACCCTGCATGATGCTGAAGCGCTTGAATTTTTCTAGCTGATCTTCGCGCTGGGTATCGGCAAATAAGATGCGGTCCGGCACTTCATCCGCCCCTTGCAAGGCGGGAGCCAAACTGATGCCATCCAGATCCAGGCTTTCAGGCAAGGGAATGCCGCAGAGATCGAGCAAGGTGGGTGCCAGGTCAAATACGCCAGTCAGGGCCGCTAGATCTTTGCCGCCCGTGAGTTGGCCGTCTTTCCAGTACAAAAAGCAGGGGACTCGATGTCCGCCTTCGTAAGGCGAACCCTTTTTGCCCCGCATCCCGGCATTGAAACCTTGCTCTGCATGTCCCGCTTGTCCCAGTCTCACCCCGGCAGAAGTACCGTTGTCGGTGAGATAGACCAGCAAGGTATTGTCGGTCAAGCCCAATTCCGTCAAGGTCTGCCGGAGCTTGCCCACATTCTCGTCGATGTTGGCGATCATGCCGTAAAATTCCGGGCTGACTATCTCCTCTTGTTGGTAGGGAGCCACGTAACTGGTATCCACATAATAAGGGCTGTGGGGGGCATTGGTGGCGAGATAGCAGAAAAACGGCTGCTCCTGATGCGTTCGAATGAAGTCTGTCGCTGCCGAAAACCATACGTCGGTGCAATAGCCTTGTTGGGGTTCTTGCTGCCCATTTCGGAAGTAGGTATCGTCGAAATAATCGTTGTTCCAGTAATCGGGGGTCTGTCCTACCCCACCGCCGCCGTGGTAGAGGGTTTGCTGAAAGCCGCGATCTTGCGGACGATAGGGAGCGTTATCTCCCAGGTGCCACTTGCCAAACATGCCCGTGACATAGCCCGCCTCGGCAAAGCTTTCCGCCAGCATCCATTCATCTGGCCAGGGCAGGTGTCGCGCCTGAATCGTGTGCCATGCGCCCACCCGATTGCAATATTTCCCGGTCATCAGGCTGGCGCGGGTCGGCGCACAGGTAGTCCCGACATGAAAGTCGGTCAAACGAATGCTCTCCGCGTGGAGTTGATCCAAATGAGGCGTTTTCAACCAGGGATTGCCATGGGCGCTCAAGTCTCCATAGCCCTGATCATCGGTCATAATGAGCAATACGTTGGGCCGAGCATCCGGAGCAGGCGACTGGCAGGCCATCCATTGGGTGCCAATCAGCAGAAGTAGGGGAAAAAGAATGGTCCGCATGCGGGAAGATAGTTGATTTTGGGGAAATCCCTCCCTTATCAGAGTACAGAGTTTCAAGTGGATAGGTTTCGGTGAACCAGGAAATTTTGGGTATGTTTCGGTTCCCTTCCAACTGCTCCCATCATTGCCCAACTCCCGCTATGCTTGATCTCTCCCTTTCCGACTTTCCCCAGCAGACCTACGACAAGCTCCGCTACTCCGACACCGATCGCCAAGGTCACGTCAACAATGCGGTCTTCGCCACCTTTCTAGAAACGGGACGGGTAGAGTTGTTGTATCTGGATGAAATGAAAGCGGTATTGGGAGAACCCAATTTTGTGATCGCGTCCTTGCAATTGGCCTTCCGACGCGAAATCACCTGGCCGGGAACCGTCGAAATTGGCACCGGCATCCTCCGCATCGGCAACAGCTCCATCACCCTTCATCAGCAGCTTTTCCAGCACGAGCAATGTGTCTCGGCTGCGGAAAGCATCATCGTGCAGGTGAATGCTGAGAGTGGGAAGAGTATGGCGTTGAGTGAGGAGGCGAAGCAGGTGTTAACAACATGGAACGTGAGCTAATCTTCCATTATGTCTCCACCTCCCCGCCCCTTTTACAAAAGTAGTTGGTTTACCCTGCTGATCATCGCAGTTGGTTTGATTGGGGGGTATTTCATCTGGGGCATTTGGACGTTTACTCAAAAAACAGAATCCATCGCTGAAAACATCAGAAAGGCCAGCAAAGAGCATGCAGAAAAGAAAGATGCGCGAGAAACGGCCTTCCTCTATGATCGCATCCTTGGCGATGGACAAGGTGGCGTTTTCGTCGGTAGAGCCCAATCGAATGACACCACCAAGGTATATGCCCTACAATTTCAAGCACTGGATAGTGTTTCCATTCGCTACCGAATCGAGCGACTGATTTCCTGGCAACCTCTACCGGACCTTAATGGGATTGCGACCCTGGATTCCCTTTCTCTCGAAAAAGAGCGAGAAACCATCCAATTCAAAGACGGTACCCTCTTTTCAGCTTTTCGCTTTGTAGATCAAGACAAAGAGTGTCCCCTAGAGATCTACCTCTCCAAGGGTATGTTCAAAAAAATTCACGCTATGGCACGCGAGATCTGCGAGACAGACACGATTGAGCTAACGCCCAAACTGTGGTATAAATAAGCACGAGCCTCTCCAGAACTGAGGCGGCAAGATCTACCAGGGTACCCACCTCATCCCCGCTGACGACGGCCGCTCTCAGATTAAAGTTTTTATCTCGTGTGACCTGTAAGGCAG
>JBCCCJ010000759.1:0-3900 GCA_039033615.1 Bacteroidota bacterium | reverse complement strand
GAGAAATCTAATGATAGCCTGGAAACGCCGGGCAAATTGGTGATCGCCTCGCGAGTAGCTTCTACCATCAACCTCCCCAAAGACCTTCGTCAATTCTACATGGGGGATACTGATCGTCGCTTACACCGTCCGGTCATCTTCCAGAATCGGGAGCGATCTGCCCGAGTACAAAATCAGGTAACCGATACTTCTCTGTACACCGTACCATTTTTGGAGTTCATCACGCCCGTTCGAGGCTTTTTGCCAAATACCCGAAACGGCTCTCGCTATGTGGTCGCGAATCTCGAATTGCGCATTCCCCTTTCCTATCTCATGAAGCGGTCTCTGCCAGCAAAGTCCTTGCACAACCTGGAAATCATTCCCTTCATCGACGCAGGAACGGTATGGGTAGACGGAAATCCATTTTCGCAGAAAAAGCCTACAGATACCCAATTCATCCCGAACGGTCCCATCACAGTCACCTTGCAAACGCTCAAGAGTCCGTTCTTGATCGGATTTGGTTCCGGGGTCCGCACCAATGTGCTGGGTTGGTCGGTTCGCATGGACCTGGCTTGGGGATTGGATGATTATACGTTACAGCGGCCCATCTTGACTTCTTCCGTTGCGAAGAATTTTTAGGCTGCGTACAGTTCGAGTGGAGTTCCTTTGGTTTTCCTTGATAAGCTTTTAAGCAGCCCACCTCAGCTGGAAATGAAACGGATCGAATGTTTTTCAAAAGGAACATACGTCCTTCTCAGAAATCATATTCCTTACGGAAGCCGACTTTATTGCCCCTCAATTTGCGATTGTCGAGCTTTTTAAATAAAAAAAAGCTACGTATAGTCGAATGGAAGAGTCAGGCCTTCTGCACATGCTCCATTTAATTCTAAAGCGGATAAGATTTGTCCACACCAATCTATTACCAACATCCATAAAGAAGAGAGCATTCGAATTATGCCATGAAATAGATGAAAAGGATACCCCCTTTGTTGCATTGGCGCTTTCCTCCGGCGGGCTATTATGGACTGGAGATAGAAAATTGATCAGTGGGCTGACCCAGAAAGGCTTTATTCAAATATTTCAGCCTTCTAACCTGAGCTAGAAGGCTAAAATGCGTCATGCGTGTAAATTCTCTACCCCTAGCGAATCCGCGACTGCAAGTCCTCTACCCTTTCCAAGACCTCCTCACGAGACATCTCCCGGAATCGAGGCGGGAGTAATTCCTTGGAAGTACATTCGAGTACCGCAGAATATTCCATCAGTTCGATTTCCTCGGGATAAGTCGGAGGTAGGAAGTCATTGAAGACCTGAGCGATGATGTCGAGATCTACCTTTTCCAGGCCGAGGCTGGCGGCTTTGAATTTGGCACGGGTAAGGGCCGCCTCCATATCAGCGCCTGAGCGAATGGTCATGTCCTCGAAGAATTCTTCGTCGAATTCTGCCATATCCATATACTTCAAGCCTGTTTTGCGAAGCATCACTTCCAGGAGTTCTTTCTTTTCCTCCATGCTTTCCGGGTAGAAGAGGCCGATATGTTCTTCGGCGCGTCCTTGACGCTTGAAGTCAACGGGCATGAGGTCCGGACGGGCAGTTACGAGGAACCAAACAATGCGACCTCGATTTTCGGTATCGGACATAAAACTGGCCAACATGGAAAAAATCCGACTGTTGACTCCACTGCCACCGCTGCTCCCCCGGTCGCCGAGGTAGGCATCTGCTTCGTCAATCATGACTGCCACCGGAGCCATGGCCTTGAGGATCTTGAGCACCTTTTGGAGGTTGCCTTCTGATTGACCGACATACATCCCCCTGAAGTTTTTCAGCAGCACCATCGGTACGCCGATATTATTGGCGAAGGTGCTGATCATAAAGGTTTTACCAGTACCTACGGGTCCCGAAATTAGGTAACCCATGGGCATCACATCCGGGCGGCCATTTTGCAAGGCCCGGGCGGCATCCATGAGGTGTTTTTTGGCTTGGGCATGCCCCGCCACATCCTTCAGGCTGTATTTGGTTTCGACAAATTCTAAGAGTCCCCCTGCCTCAGATTCGATCATCTCCTTTTTCTTCTGAGTCAGATCGTCATTGGTGAAAGGCAATTTGTTACGTGCCGCCTCCGACATGATGATGTCGAGCTGAACCAGTCCGAGACCAGCCGTATTTTTGGCCAGAACGTTGGGCTTCATTTCAAAGAAATCGCTCGAACCTTCGTTCGTCTCAAAGAAATGATCAATGAATCCCCGACGGTCCTTTTCATCTGGATAAGAGATGGAAACTTCGTGGGTGAATGGGTTGCGGACGTATTGCTGATTCAACTCAGCGACGTTTTCCGTCAACACAAAAATGATCAAATCAGCATCGAGAAACTTTTTCTCTTTGGCCCACTTTTGCATGAAGACCAGTAGCATGTGCTCGTCCGGACGATAGCTGGAAGGATCACTACTCGGCAGCAAGGTCTCTGCGTAATTCACCACAAAGGCGATAGACTTCGGCTTGGAGAGCTTGGCTTTGAGCTTTTCCAGACGGGTCTTCAGATCCTTGAGCGAAGTTTTGCGCTTCTTTTCATCCTCGTTGAACTCAGGCAGGGTCAATCGCATAAAGCGATCAATGATGTCCTCGCTCTGAACTTCTTCCTCCTCTTCTTCCACTCCGGTCCGAGCCACTTCATTTTCCACTTCCCGAAACCAGGATTCGATGAAATCCTGATTGACCATGAGGTTGAAGTAGGTATCCAGGGTAAAAAACGACCGCGCGGGATTGCGAGTCAGTTCACTGAATTTGTTATCCGTCAATTCATCAAAAAGCTTCATCGTGGAGAGAAACTCTTTGCGCATGCTGCTATCACCGCCAAAGGTGCGATCATCCTGAAACCGGATGCCCGCAGCGCGGTCATAGTATATGACTACATCTCGGTTTTTGAACATTTCCTCGTTGAGGAATTCTCGCACCCGATAGTAGCGCTGTTGTTCATTTCGCTCCACGGGCACATAGTCATTGATGTTGCCGTGAACGATGAACTGAGAAACGTTTTGAGAGAGATATTTTCGCTTGATTTCGCGAGCCCATTCGGGAACCACCACAGGTGTTTTTGCCGGTGTTTCGGAGGAATTTGCCATGTAGGTAATGATGGAATTGATTTGGGGGACTTCCCCGGCTAGTGCCGTAAGTTACAGAGAAAATTTCAATCCTTGAACGCAGAAATCAGGCTGAGGTTGAGCCAGAATCGCCAAACTCGCACGGGTTTGTACCGATGGAGCACCGATGCAACCGCAGGATGAAATATTTCCGTAGCTTCAACCGTCTAATATGCAAAGTGTTATACTGCAATAACCTATGCCAAATAAGTCAAGCATTCCCCATGTAGTGCTTGCTTGCCCTGACCCAACGGGCAAGCTCGCCAGGGAGACTGCGGCATCACAAGAACTTGATCAGGTCCACCAGGTCCTCAGTAGGTTGGTCGCCGAAACGGCCATTCGATTGACAGACCTGCGCCCTGGAGGAGGGGAGAACATGGTTCAGTGGCTGATGCCCATCAAAAAAGCGGATCGCAAAAGCTACCATTTGCTCCATATGTCTGGGTTTGAGATTGCTCAAAACCAGATCACCTTGCCTACCAACAAAGGTACCGTACAGGAAGTCCCCCTTGCAAAATTTGCCGCTTCCCTGGCAAAGATTCCCCATCTACAGATGATCATTCTCAGTGGGATGCCCGCTGCTGAATTGACCCAAGAGCTGCTCAAAAAAGGCATCCCGCGCGTATTGGTTGCGAATGAATCGCTGCAATCGGTCGGGATCATGAAGGAGTATTACCGGGAATTGGTCCAAGGTAAAACCCTACAGCAAGCCTATGATCAGGTCCAGGCACTGGTAGAAGATGGGCAATGGCCGCTTTATCAGTTGACCTATGATGCAAAGCAAGAT
>JBCCCJ010000758.1:0-3901 GCA_039033615.1 Bacteroidota bacterium | reverse complement strand
GTCATCACGTACTGTGCCTGAGCTTTGCTGTACTCCTGACGTCGTCCCCACATGGTGATTTCGACGCGCTCATCGAAGTACTTAATCAGTCGCTCTACAGAACCATCAATAAAGCTCTCTCCTACTTCATCAATCACCTCGGTAGCGGACTGACCATACACAGTGCTCCATCCCGCTAAGGAGACGAACAAAAGCAAAGCGATGGTGAATGAAAACTTCATACTTTCGGAACCTTGATAAACATCACATTTTTAGCTGTCGAGAACCTTGCCATAACCGTGCCAATTGGAGGAAACCATTCCCAGAGTAGCCAAAATCAGATCGCGTTAACCGATTGGGTTTGAAAGAACAAAGAAGGAAGTGAGGGAAAAAACAACGATCATTCAACCTTTGAAAAAAGGGAAGTAAATCTCTCAAAAACATTGTCCAAATGCGCAAAAAAGCCAATTTCGTAAATGGCCAGGATGTGAACGGTCGGAACGCAGGGATCAATGGTTCACATTCCTGACTGAATTGTTTGGCTCAAAAAATGCCTTCCAGAAAAATTTCTTCCGAAATGGAGAACAAACGGCTGGTCCAATTTTTTTTCTGACTCAAGGATTCGATGACAGGTTTCTCCCTAAAAAAGTAGCTAGATCTTTCACGCAAATATTCCTGGCTCTCCTGCCTTGTCCTCTTTTGCAGTCCCCATTGGAAATGATACCTTTGCCGCTGTATCTCAATCATTGAAATTCATGCAATCAAACAAGGTCATCTTGATCATCATGGACGGCTGGGGAATGACCAGCAATCCTGAGGTAAGCGCCATTGCTCAAGCTCAAACGCCCTTTTTCGATCAGGCCATGGCCAACTGGCCAAATTCCCGGCTGGAAGCTTCGGGCCCGGCGGTAGGACTCCCCGAAGGCCAAATGGGCAATTCGGAAGTTGGACACATGAATATCGGCGCTGGCCGAGTGGTGTACCAGGACCTTGTTCGGATCAACAATGAAATCCAAACCGGAGCCATCAAAGAGAATGAGCAGTTTCTTGAGGTTGCCTCCTATTGCCGGGAGCAACAAAAGGCTGTCCATTTATTAGGACTGCTCTCTGATGGCGGCGTGCATAGCCACATCGACCACCTCAAAGGATTGGTTGCAGCCCTCGCAGAAAAAGGGGTTGAGCAGATCTACCTTCATCCCTTTACTGATGGACGGGACACGTCGCCCAATGGAGGGAAGCAATACCTGGCTGACGTGGAAAGCTCCCTGGAAAAAATTGGCAGCGGCAAGGTTGCGTCTCTGATAGGGAGATACTATGCCATGGATCGCGACAAGCGTTGGGAACGGGTACAATTGGCATATGATCTATTAGTGAAAGGAGAAGGACAAGCCTTTGGCAGTGCTGCCGAAGCCATTCAGGATGCCTACAACCAAGGAGAAACAGATGAGTTTGTAAAGCCAAGAGTCATCGTGGAGGACGGTAAGCCGATTGCCACCTTACAAGATGGAGATGCGGTCCTCTTTTTCAACTTCCGGACGGACCGTGGCCGCCAACTGACCCATGTCTTGACGCAGGAAGATATGCCCGATCATGGAATGAAGACCCTGGATCTGCAGTACTTCACCATGACCCGCTACGATGATCGATTCAACGGGGTACAGGTGCTATATGAAAAGGAGAACCTTCAGAATGGTCTGGGAGAGTTTCTTTCTCATCAGGGCAAGTCTCAGGTTCGGATTGCCGAAACCGAAAAATACCCCCACGTAACCTTCTTCTTCAACGGAGGCCGTGAGGCAGCTATGGAAGGGGAAGAGCACCTGCTCTGTGCTTCTCCCAAAGTCGCTAGTTATGATCTCCAGCCAGAGATGAGCGCCTTGGAGATTCGGGATAAAATCATTCCGGTACTAGAGAAAGGCGAAGTGGATTTCATTTGTCTCAATTTCGCGAACCCAGACATGGTGGGACATACCGGCGTGCTGGAGGCTGCGATCAAAGCCTGTGAAATTGTCGATACCTGTACCAAAGAAGTGATAGCTGCTGCGGACGCTGGCGGATATCTCAGCCTGATCACCGCCGATCATGGCAATGCCGATCGGTTGCGCAATCCCGACGGAAGCGCTCATACCGCTCACACCACTGCGTTGGTTCCGTTGATCTTGCGAGACGCAACGGGCCACTTTCACCTGAAACCGGAAGTTGGCAAACTCGGAGATTTGGCTCCCAGCATTTTACATCTGATGGGATTGACCCCGCCAAAGGAAATGAACGGGAATGATCTCATTCTTCCTGCATAATTTCGATTCTCTGTTCCCGGAAGTCCCTCATTTTTGACCAACATCTCACATGGCTAGCCTTCGACAGACTCGTGTAAGCTTTTCAAGCCGGAAGGACAGGAAGCAGCCAGATTTGTTCCGGCTTCGAGCGAGGTGGACCAGCATCTGGATGGGAATCTACCTGCTGGGTATGGCTTGTGGGACAGGGGAAGAAAGAGGGAGCAATTTGTTTCCGCTCCAAGAACAATTGCATCAACAAATTGCCACCAGCACCAGACAAGCTTCCAGCTATCAAAAAACGGTCAGCAATCTTGGCCAAAGCCCGGCTGAGGAAGAGCAAGCGACTTATGATCCCATTCCCTGGCTAGACAGTACCGAAGCGAGCCCAACGAGGAGTTTGCTTCACCAGGAACTTAGCTATGCCTGGGAAAGCTATTTCTCTGATCCAGAGTTGATCGATCAATTCGAGGTCCAGCGAAATGGAGATAGCCTCATTGCCATCCGCGAGGCAGCTTATGAGAACAGTCCGGGTCTGGCCTCCCAAACCTGGGTGATACTTGAGCCTGATTCCATCGTCCTGTACTATGCATCCCGCCAACAACAAGCCTCCTGGCTCTACGCAAACGATATTTCGCTGACCATTCAGTTCGATTCTTCCGGCACCTACCTACATCACCAGTTAGACATCCTGTCTCAGGTGCCGCTTCTCAAGCAAAACATTTCCGCGCGGATCGTGGGTCAAAATCAATATTCTCCATGAAGCTGTTGGCGGTATTCATAGGCGGAGGGCTGGGTAGCTTGTGTCGCTACGGAATTGCCAAGTGGATCGGACCGACTTCAGGCGGATTCCCAACGGCGACCTTGGTGGCCAACGTACTCAGTTGTTTGGTTTTAGGAGCTACCTGGCTGTATGTGAGCAAGCATACTCAACTCCCTGAGCCTTGGCGGTTGTTCATCATGGTTGGGTTCTGCGGTGGATTTTCCACCTTCTCCACCTTTAGCCTGGAGACCTTTCAATTGATGCAGGACGGACAATGGGTTGGGGCACTCTTATATGTGGGAGCTTCAGTATTCGCTTGTCTCCTCATTTTTTGGGCCCTGGTGAAGAGCATGTAAGAAAAAGGGGCGATTCGCAAAGGATTTGGACAATACGAAAAAAAAACTTCGGAAAAAGAAGAAAAATTATTCCGTCAGATAAAATAACTGTTGAACTCACATCGTTTTCTCCATACCTTTAGGGTGAAAACCAATCCTTATCCTACCTAATTGGTTTTCCTTTATTACCTACCTATTACCCCAAACTCAACGCTCCGCCTTTCCCCAAGGCGGAGCACCTCTTTTATGGCGGACGCTGTACCGATCAAAACATAACGTGGGCTGTTTCTAGCCTTGTATCAGGTGGTTGAAGAATTCGTTTGTTGAGTCAGCCACGAATCTCTCCTCCGTTAATCCAGGTTTTGCAGAAATTCGCTTTGCGAGAGGAATCGGTTCTTTCTTTGGCGAATGGCACGAATGGGGGACTACTTGAACCTTTCTGGTTCTTCTACCCTTTTAGTGGAAAAGGGGAGTCGGATTACGCCTCCCCCCCATACCACTGGACATTTCTTGAATCCCTCCTGATTTTCTGTTGGCCAAGGATGAGGTCGCCT
>JBCCCJ010000757.1:0-3902 GCA_039033615.1 Bacteroidota bacterium | reverse complement strand
GATATCATCCGGGATGGCAAATCCGTGGAATTGCAAATCAAGGATCAACTGGTCGATGTTTCCACCCGCCTGCAACCGGAAGCATATCTCAGCCTGAAGGCGGATACTGGAGTCGCTCGCCACTATCACTTGGGGGTTCGCAACCGATCTTCCTTCACCTCCCTGGCTCTCAACAATCGCCCCAATGGCATGGATCAGGCGCGACTATTCGATGATGCCCGCGTAAGGCGAGCCGTTGCCCTTGCGATAAATCGGCAGCGCTTCATTGATGAATTGCTGGATGGGATGGGTACGCTGGCGGCCTCTCCCGTCCCTCCCCACAACATCCACTACCACAAGGGCCTGGAGCCCCTGCCATACGATCCTGCTCAGGCTGAGGCCTTGCTGGAGGAAGCGGGTTGGACCGATACAGATGGAGATGGAATCAGAGACAAGGAGGTGGATGGAAAGCGAATTCCCCTCTCGTTCAGTCTCCTGTACCCGCCACGTGGACAGCTCTACAACGACATGTGCACGTTCGTTCAACAGGAATTGGCACAGGTGGGCATGGATTGCCAGCCAGAAGGAGCCAATGACTATGCAGTTCGGGTTCAATCCAAAAATTACGACGCTTCTCTGCTCTCGCTGCGCGCTTCGGAGTTGCCCTATGACTTCAAGCAGACCTTCCATTCAGAGAATTGGCCAGATGGGACCAATTACTTCGGCTACACCAATCAAGTGGCTGATCGCAAGATGGATTCGTTGCGAATCGAGCCTGATGCCGTTCAGCGGTTGAAGTTGGCGGAGGAAATCCAGGAAATTTTGCGCCAAGATCAGCCTGCGGTACTCTTGTACTACCCCGTGAACAAAATGGCCATCCATCGTCGTTTCAACAATGCCAATATGTATGGCAAGCCGAATTTCGTGTTGATGAATGATTTGGAGATGGTGGAATAGAGGTCAGATTGCTTGCGCTGTCAGATGTCAGATTGGCCCGAAGGACGGGCCTGTCAGAGAGAGGCGGGACCACTGCGTTGCGGGAGGCGAGAGGCGGGATTTGTCGCTGACAATTGTACCTCGGTCTTCTCAGGCCGAGGAGATGATGTTAGCTGCGCAGAAGGTCAAACTGACGAATGAGGATTGGCTTTGCCTGAGCAATCCGGTTTCTTACTCTGTCAACTGATTGACGTAGATGTGATCTACTTCGAGGGTGGTGATCGGGCCTACGTAGAAGGCAACCAAACTGCCTTCGTAGTTCTCGAATTCCATGACGTCGAAATAGACTTCATCGAAGAAGAGGAAATAGCGATTGCCCTGCTTGCGGACGGTGAGGGTATGAAATTCACCGGGGGAGAAATCATCCAGCGAGCGACTGATGGAGACGCCGTTTTCCCAGTTCCCCACGAATACCACACTATCTTCTGTGAAGCCAAAGAAACTCAGGTCGCTCCCACTAGAACCAGCCCATTGAAGCATAACGGAATTGGCACCTTCGGCGATTCGCATGCGCGCTTCCACTTCAAAGTCTTGGTTTTGGTCCAGGGTTGGCACATTGTTCCCGGTGAAAAAAGCGGCATTTGCCTGCCGTGATTCGAAGGTGAAGATTCCGTTGCTGATGGTAGAACGGGTATTTGAGGAGGTTCCAATCTGCCAACCATTGGCGTTGTTGTCAAAATCTTCGATCAGAATGGGCTGGCGCTGCGCTGCGTCTCGTTCACTGCTCCATATTGAGGAATATCTGTCGCCCATTCTGGCGCAGGCGTGCTTTCGTCAAACAATTCATCGAGGTAATACTCCCGTTTGAAATAATTCAAATTGCCCCCGTATAACTGCTCTCCGGTCGAACGCATGATGCTGGTAAAATTGCCATTGGGCAGTTCATCATCTCGATGAAGCCGATTGAGGATACAGTGCCCCAATTCGTGAAAGACCAACAACTCCCGGTGAAATTCATTGTTACGCCAGTTGAAAGAAGTCGTATCCAGGCGAATGTGAGGGGTCGGAGAAGATTCAGAAGCGAACGTACACAAACCCGCAGCGTCCCCCCCTCGCAAATCCTCTTCAAACTCCACAATCAGATTGTCGATGGTGATATTTTGCCCTCGCTTAGCAGCTTCCTGCTCAAATAGCTCGATGTAGGGCTCAATGAGCTCAGGAATCTCCCGCACATTGGGAGGAATTTCTTCCGGTCGACAAGCCTGTAACACCAAAAAAAAGGCTATCAGAAGAAAACCGAGGAATCGCTGATTGAATTTCATGGAGAGGGATGGATTCAGACTGAATTCATTTTCATAACGGATGAAAAGCCCCAAAGGGTTTCCTGAATCAGGTAGGTAAACAGCGGGAAGATACTCAATCCTCAGAAATCGGCACGTCGATGGCTGCCGCAGGAGGGAGTTCTTCGAGGGTGTATTCCGCAAAAATGAGGGCTTCTTTTTTATGACGAATAAAGAAGCTCACCCGCTGCCCTTCGACCAACACCGAAGGCTCCAACTCAGCATCAATGAACCCAAATTCGGTGAGGACCGGGCCTTTGATTTCCCCTTCCAGGCTGGCGATTCCTTGGAGAAAGTCATCGAGCACATCATCCTTCTCTACCAATAAATCCAACACCTCCGCCGACATCTGCATACCGAGATCATTGATCATGTGGCGGGCATCTTCGTGGGTATAGGGATCTTCTTTGCGCCAGTCAAAGCGAGGCAAATAGCTTTTGGCAGCACGTTTGAGTCGTTTGAATTCGGACATAGGGTTGGGAAAAATGGGGAAGTGGGGAATTGGGGAATTGGGGAATTGGGGAATTAGTTGACTAATGAAATGCGTGAATGAGAAAAATATCTGACAAGGCAATGAGCTGACACCGGGCGGTCTGACGTCTGACTTCTCTTGACTGGGAAACCGAGTACAGAGTACGCCCCTTTTGTTTCATTAGACTCCTTTCTACCCATCAAGGGTTACCCTGCGACTTCCTCGGCAAGTAAGGGCATGCGGCTCATGCGAAGCACTACCTGAGCGGTGGTTCTCACGTCTTTTTCACAATAGACTTTGATCCGTTCGTGGTCTTTTTCTTCCCAGAACACTCGGCCCACCTGACTGCCGTCGATGTCATCTTTGGGAGAAGGTACGCCCAACACCGCAGAAAGCAGATCTAAACTGGTGTAGGCTTTGTAATCGCCAAACTTCCACAGTTCCATGGTATCGATGAAGGAGATTTCCCAGGGTTTCTTCCCTTGAATCTGGAGGGCTTTCGGGATTTCCTGGCCCTGAATCAGATAGCGACGCCCCAAAAAGGGAAAATCAAATTCTTTGCCGTTGTGTGCACAGAGATTCCGTCCGCCTTTTGCTTTCATGAAAGGGTCCAGCATTTCCCGGAATTCCCGCAAAATGACGCCTTCGTCTTCTCCAAAAAAGGATTTCAACCGCAGACTGGGGGTTGTTCCTTCAAATCGAAGAATGCCACAGGAAATACAGACCACCTTGGCAAATTCAGCGTGGATGCCAGCTTTCTCCCCAAAGATTTGGGCAGGTGCCTTTTCCCGATCTGCTTCATTCCGTTGGTATTTGCCGGCCTTTTTGTCCCACAAGCCTTGCATGCGTTCCGGCAATTCTTCGTAGCTAGCGACCACGGAAGCCGTCTCGATATCCAGGAAGAGGACGTTCTCTAATTGAGCTTGACTAAACATGGATCACTCGTTGAGGGTGAAGGTACCATCCCGTTCCAAATCGGTAGCGACGGGCAATAACCGAACAGCTTCCTGCAATACGTGATCCATTTGATGGAAGACCGGATAAAAGGCATCATCACCAATGAGGCGGCGGCCAATGTATGACTTCATCAGGGGATCAATGCGGCGGCGAGAACGATCATAACCATCCGCATCATATTCCACTCCTTTGGTTTTTGCAAAGGCGATGAATTCGTC
>JBCCCJ010000756.1:0-3902 GCA_039033615.1 Bacteroidota bacterium | reverse complement strand
GCAATTCGTAAATTCGTGGCTGACAGTCAGAATGTTTCAAGTACTTGAAAATCAGGGATCTTTAAAAATTTTTCATAAGTAGTAGCGTCGATCGAAGGATCTATTGTTGCTTTTTGGATGCATCTCCTCGGCCTAGAAGACCGAGGTACAGCGGAAGCATATCCTTTTCACCGAAAAGCGGGGCAGTGCGGAAAGGGTTCCGTTAAGCCTTGCCATTGGCACATCCGATCATCATTCGATATTCATCATTCGTCGGTTCGATATTAAGGGGATTTGCTCGACTTCGCGCCAGTATCTTCCTCGGCCTAGAAGACCGAGGTACAGCGGAAGCATGTGCCATTGGTAACAAGCCCCACCTTTTTACCAGACAAGCCCCGCTGCTACATCCGTTTTCTTCCATCTTCCCCGTGCCCGAAATTCTTCGTATTTTTCCTGCCAATCAAAGCTACTATGCGAGTACTGATCATAGAAGACGAATCTGCAGCTGCCAAACGACTCCACAAAATGGTTACCAAACTGGTGCCAGAAGCTGAGATGCTAGAGGTCATTGATACCGTCGAAGATGCCATTGCCTTTTTTAAGGAGGAAACGCCGCCAGATCTGGTTTTTTCCGACATCCATCTGGCCGATGGCTCTTCCTTTGAGATCTTCGAAGAAGTAGAAGTCAATAGCCCCGTCATTTTTACCACCGCCTACGACGAACATGCGCTGGAAGCCTTTCGCGTCAATAGCGTAGATTATCTGCTCAAGCCGATCAAGGAGGAAGACCTCCAACGAGCCTGGGACAAATTTCTCAAGCTGAAGCAAAGTGGAAATCCACCACAATTGGACATTGACTCGCTCTTGCAAGCCTTGCCCGCAGGGAGGAAAGACTTCCAAAAGCGCATCGTCATTCGGTATGGCCAACACATCAAGGCCGTCGAGATCGCCCAAGCCGCCTACTTCTTCATTGAGTCCAAAGTGACCCTGATGCGGACCCACGAGGGCAAAGACTATCCGGTGGATTTTAACCTAGACAAACTGGAGGAGATTCTCGATCCCGCTCAGTTTTTTCGGATCAATCGAAAGTGCATCGTCAATGTCGATGCCATCGACCAGATGTATAGCTATTCCAAATCGCGGGTACGCATTCTGCTGAAGCCTTCTTTCAACGAGGATGCCATCGTCAGTTCCGAGCGTTCTTCCCGCTTCAAAAAATGGCTGGCCGGATGACATATGCCCCAGCCCAATGGGAGGGCCGAGGCAACGAAGGAAACAATTGAGATCGCGTGCAATGTCCCTATCGATGAATTTCCGCGAGGATGGCTTCCACTTCTGCATCCCGGCCCTCCGCCAGATGTTGGGCCGTGGGCGTAACCAGGATGTCTGGCTCAATGCCTTCGTTGGGCTGTTCTTCGAACGAATAGAACCCATAGATGGGGAGGTCCATTTCGATGCCGCTGTTGGGCAGGCGGAGGAAAAACATGATGCCGCCATTGGTGCCCATGCGGTTGCCGCCGCTGGGCTGACCAACTAGGGTAGCGATGCCATTGTCCTTACACATTCTTGCCGTGAAAAAGGTAGCGGAACCATTGGATGCATCTGTGATGAGCCATACCTTTCCTTTCCACGCCTTGCGGGTCGGTTGGATGACCGTCTCGGTGGTTTTCTCCCCTTTTAGGAGGTAATAGCCTCCCTCTTGCGGAATCACTTTGCTGCTTAGGTCAAAAAAGCCTCTGTCCCAGGTAGAAAGATAGGGGAGCAGATGATCGGGAACTGTTTGATAGCTCACCCGAGACTGAACCGCTGGCATCGTCGCAGGCTCACGTACCAGGTATTTCGCGAGGTGGCCATTCACTTCATCCATGCCTCCGCCATTCCCCCGAATATCGAGAATCAAATGCTCGCCATCGGCAGCTTCTAGTTCCGCAAAGGCATCGTCGATGAAGCCTTTCCAGTCCATGGTCATTTTGTAGGTAACGAAGGTGCCCAGGGTCAATTTCCCTACCTTGGGTTCGATCATCTCAAACTTCCAGGTTTCATCGTAGGTCTTCGGGAGCGGGCCAGCTACTTGCTCTAAGCGGGTACTCCGGGTGTCGCGATCAACGGCATCGACCATCACCGTTTGAGTTTCCTCACTTCCAGGCTCCTGAAAGGTCAACTGATACTGGCCGTTTTTCGGAGGGCACACCAAAGGAAAAAAAGCGTCAATGGGTTCATAGGTATCTATTCCAAAGGACTGCAGGCGGTAGATTCGCTGGGCATCGTTGTTACCATCGCCTTTGCTGTAGGGAATCAACTGAGCGAGCAATTCCTGACTGTTGACGCCATTGACGGAGAGAATGGTGCTCCCTGGAACCAAGGCATCCACTTCACTGAGATTTTCAGCTACCAGAAACTGCTGACCCCACCAGCGAAAGGTGAAAGGAAGTTTGTCTTCCCCGTCAAAGAGCAAGGCGTGGAGGATTTCGTTTTGGTTGTAGGAATTGGTGAAGGTGTGCCCGCATTGGATTTCATTGACCAAACGAGAGAAAAACAAGTAGGCTTCGGTGAGACTCATGTCCGATTGAATCTCCTGGACAGCTTCTTCAAATGCTGTTCTCACTTCGGCTTCTTGACCGTAGCGATTCAGGGCCGGGTGGAGGCTGAAGTAGGTTTCCGCGGCGATCTTGAGGTCAGCCAGCAAGTCTTCTTTCGAAACGCTGATCTGTCGGAGGGCTTCCCGATCTAGTTGTACGGGGACGTCCCACTCCGCGATGGGGGGAGTGAGGCGATCTGCATTCAGGATCTGCATACGATTGCCATGACTCTTCAATTCCCATTCGGGTTCTTCGCCATAGACGAATTTGTATTCTAGCATATCTTCCCCTTCTGCAAGTAGTTCCAGTTCAACCTCCAGGATGCCATCACCGTCTTTATCGGTCAAAGGAATAGAGGCATCCCAACTAAGGGGCGGCAAACTCCCTCGGAGACCCACCTGTTTATTGGCCTTGGTAGGTAAGCTCGAAGCACCAAGGCGAAACCAGACGGTTTGAGCACTTAGTTCTTGGGAAAGCAGGAGCAATATGAACCCAAAAAAGTAGCGGAGAAAGGGAGAAAAGAAAGCAATCATGCGGGAAGGATTGAGGTGAAACATGACCCCAAGTAGCAGTTTCCTTGGTCCATCATCGCCCCAAAATCCTGCTCTGAGACCCAGAATCTCTATTTGAGACGTTTTGAAAGGAATTTGAGACTACCAACATATTCATCAACTTCACCGCTCTATCTTCCTCTTTATGCGACGACATCAGATTGTGATTTTTTTGACCGGCTGGCTACTTGCTTGTAGCTCGCCCACGGACCAGCAAACGCTGGATATCTCCCTGCCCGAGCCCGTGGTACTGAAGGAGAATGGCCCGGAAATCTATCAATACTGGGAATTCTCGGATCAGGCCATTTGGTGGGAAGCTGCGGAAAATCTCCCTCCCTCCATAGTAGCCTTTCAGGATTCCTTGCAAGAAATCTTGGGGGATTCCCTCTTTCCCGAGGTCGTGGAACGACAAGCCTCTCAGCGAAAGCTGGGGCCTGAAGATCTGCCTTTTGATAGCCTGGACAATGCGGACCGAGTTCATCTAGCAGGCTTGGGGAAGGTGCAACCCATTGCTCTTTGGGAAGCAGCAGTGCTGGGCTTTCAGATGAATCGCTTCTCCCTACTCGGCCATCCAACCGAATTCCACGCTTTTGTGGTGGAAGATCCCTCCCGCCAGCTCCTGCGAATCTATTTTACGGGTAGCGATGCGCCTTTTCCCCCCAGGCATGGGCTATTGCTGGATCATTTCGAACCCCTGTTGGAAGAAGGCTGGGTGTTGCGCTGTCATTTACACAACCACTACAATGAGCCGGAAGACCACTATCTAGGCGTGACACTTCTTCTCACTTGTCGT
>JBCCCJ010000755.1:0-3905 GCA_039033615.1 Bacteroidota bacterium | reverse complement strand
GGCCGCGTGGATTTCGCCGGCGCGCTCGACGATCTGACCTTCGACGCGGCGCTCGAGCGCGTCGCGGCTGCCGGCGCGGCGTGCTTCACTGATTGTTTCACAAAAGCTTGTGAGAGCGCCACGGATTGAGGCACGTCCTCCGTCAACAACATCCTGACCAATGCTAATCGGTCCGCAGGAAAGGCCAGTTCTCCTCTCAAGAAACTGCCCGGCACAAAGGCCATCAGGTAATTTTGCTGTTCTGGTTTGAGGTTGTTGTCAGCATCTCGGGCATCCCAGCTCGGCCCATGAATGTTGTAGTGGATGATGAGGGTTAGATGGGGCTGAAAAGCATTGATCACTCTGGCGCGTTCTCGCAAATCCTGCTGAGTGAAAAAACGGGACATTCGTATCCGTTCTGGGACTTCGTTGAGAAAGAAATCCAGTTGCAAACTATCTAACTTCCCTCGCGCCATCTCCTCTGCAATGAATTGGGCCTCCAGATCGGTCCGCTTCCACTGGGGATAGGTCAGGCCTAGCGCGCCCTGACCTGGTTTTTCCCGCGTCAGGAAGACTTCTGCGCCTTGTGCTTCCAATTCTCGCTGAATCAGCTTGGCGGTTGCCAGGGTCAGATTGGCTTCCCAGAAAGCAATCGGCTCATAGTCTGAATAGCGACTGGGTTTCATCTTGACGTATTTGCCTTCGAGCAGGGCGACTGCTAGGTTTCCTGCCGTATGACCGGGATCAATCGCTACGCGCAGGCCAGCGAGCGGGAGACTGGAATCAGGCTGAGCCTCAAAACTGGCGCGGAATTCCTTTCCCGTGGCCCACAGTTCATCCGAGAGCGGCTGACTTCCTTTTGACTGGTAGATACGCAGCAGACTATCAAACGGAAGATGGTAGAAGGCCTGACGGAACCAGGCATATTCTTCCTGAAAGATGACCACTTCCGGCTTCTGGGCGGTTTTACTAGCCGAATCCGCATAAAGGATGATTCGGTCCTCCAATACTTCTACCTGCTTCAGCAGGCTGCTATCTTGGAAGAGTAGGGAAGAAGACCCGACCTGAATCGGGGGATAGAATACGCGCTCTGACAACGTGGAGGGACTGGGCTGCGCACAAGCTGTTAACCAGCAACAAGCCAGAAAAATCCCGAAAAAGCGGGGCAATGAGATAGCAAGGGAGATTCGTTTGGCAATTTCTGCGTCCAAGGAGAAAAAGAGTATGTTGAGTAAGCGGCAAAGATAATCAGCTTTCTTTCCCTTCCCCAAAACGGAAGACCGTCTGCTAATCTTTTGCCATAAGTCCTAAAAACAGCCAAGGCGAGACCAATGGCCTCGCCTTCTGTATAGGTGAATACGTTCTGATTATTTCATGAAGCGGCCCAACATGCCACCTACATCATCGAGGAAGCTGCCGTCTCCATCCTGATCCAGGATTTTTCCGAGCATATCCATTGCCGGAGAACCAGATGCCTGTGCTCTGCTCTGCTCGCCACCGAGCATCGCAGCCACTCCACCAGCATCCAAACCATTGGATTGCTTTTGCTTGGCGAGCATGCCCATCACTACGGGGGCTAAGTTTTGCAGCAAGCCGCCGATTTGATTCTGGTTCATGCCAGTCATTTGGCTGAGACCCGTTTCTACGGTGCTTTGCTTGCCACCGAATACGTGCTTAAGGATGCCAGCACCAGGACCATTGTCGCTGCTACCAAGGAATCCCGTAAGGTTATCCATGATGCCACCATCGTGATCCTTGGCCAAGGCACTATCCAGAGATTGCGCTCCCTGAGGGTCAGAAGCATTTTTGGCCATCGCGCCTACAATCATCGGGAGGGCTGCAGAAATGGCAGTGCTGGTGGTATTGGAATCGGCTCCCAATTGAGAGCTAAGGGCGTTAAGAGCTGGGCCGCTGAGTTGTTTGGTCAATTCGTTGAGAAGGGACATAAAATCGGTTAAGTTAAGTCGAAGGCCTTTTGCCTACGAGACAATGTTAAGATGGATGAGAAGGAAATAGGTCACAGTCGATGGGAAGAATTGGACCATTTCCAAAGGAAAGATACACAAAATCCACAGGAATTTGCCAGCGGTTTTCCTTCCTCCTACTTTTGTGCCATGCAAGACTACCCGATTCATATTGGCGCTGATGCTCTTCCACTTTTGGGAACCTATTTGCAGCAACGAGCGCCCTCTCAGGTTTTGGTTTTGGTGGACCCCAATACCCACCAGCATTGTTATCCTCGCCTGAGAAGCCATTTGCCTACCCACCAGATCGTGAAAATTCCTGCCGGAGAATCCCACAAAACTCTGGCTACCTGTGAGAAGATTTGGCAACAGATGACCGATCTGGCCCTTGATCGCAACGCCATCGTTCTCAATCTTGGGGGGGGAGTCATCGGCGATATGGGAGGCTTCGTTGCTGCGACCTACAAGCGAGGCATTGACTTTGTCCAGGTTCCTACAACCTTACTTTCTCAGGTAGATGCCAGTGTGGGAGGAAAATTGGGGGTTGACTTTCGAGGCTTCAAAAATCACATTGGCCTGTTCAAAGAACCGCAAGGCGTGTTCATCGACCCCGACTTTCTGAATACGCTTTCCGTCCGGGAACTTCGCTCAGGATTTGCAGAGGTCATCAAGCATCACCTCATTTATGATGCGCCCGCTTGGGCCGAACTGGTTACGGTACAGGACCTGAGTAGCCTGGACTGGTCGCAGCTCGTTCGACATTCTGTAGATATCAAAGAGCGAATCGTAGCAGAAGACCCATTTGAAAAAGGCCTAAGGAAAGCCCTGAATTTTGGGCACACCATCGGACATGCCATCGAAAGCCATTACCTAGAGAGTGAAGCCCCCCTTTTGCATGGGGAAGCCATAGCCATCGGGATGATAGCGGAGTCCTTTTTGTCTATGAAGGCAGGCCACCTGAATCCATCTGCCTACGACCAAATTCAGCAATTCTTCTTGCGACATTATGGGCATGTCTCGCTGGACCCTGAAGCCTACCCTGCAATCTGGGAACGCATGAAAAATGACAAGAAGAATCTGGGCGGGAAGGTGTTGTGTACCTATTTAGATGGCATTGGCACGCCCCTGGTCAATCAGTCCATTGAACAGGAACGTGCCTTGGATGCGTTGCGGGCTTATCAAGAAGCAAAGTAAAACTCGTTATGCGAGGCGTTTGAGGATGAATTTGATCTGCCCCAAATGATTGGATTCGTGTTCGCAGACATGAAACCACTTGGCAAAATTGTTGGTGGGCAGATTGTCGAAGAACGTCTCTGATTCCATCAACCATACATCATCCCGCTTCATAAATTCCTGGCGGGTGGTTTCGCGAACCGTTTTCAGTTTGTCAAGGTAATAGCTGATCTCGTGCCCCTTGATTTGCTTACGACCCATCTTGCCCAGTACCATGGGTACGTCCCATTCGGCCTTGACTTCCTCACTCCAACTGCCCCACTGCATCTGGTAAAAGGTGTTCAATTGGTAGTAGCGTTCAGTCGCTGCGAGGTGCAACAGCATCGCCCCGATGGAATTGGATTGCTTGTCCACCTGGTGATCTAGTTCTTTGATGCTGAGATTTTCAACCCGGCGGACGACCCAAGTACGCATCATGGTCATCATGGAGAATAGCGATCCTACATGAGGCGAAAAGCCTTCTTTCGGACCGACAAGGTAAAGTTCATCGTCCCGCCCGGGCGGAGGAGAAGCATGCGTCAGAAGAGGAGCAGACAGGAAGCCAGCAGCCAAAGCCGCGGATCCTTTGAGGACATGACGTCGGTTAGATGGGTTTTTCATGAGATGGAAGCGACTTCAGAAACCAAATATGCGCCACCGGCGCGGCCAGCTCGATGTGGCCCATCCGCTCGCGGGATCACCTGCGAAAAATGCGGTGTCGAGGTCACCCTTGCCAAGGTGCGCCGCGAG
>JBCCCJ010000754.1:0-3906 GCA_039033615.1 Bacteroidota bacterium | reverse complement strand
GACCTTGCGCTTCACCGAAAACGTGCTCTGTAATACGGTAGAAGATGCTGATTTCATCTTGACCGGACCGGGAGGGCCATATGTACTTTCTGGAGTTAATGGAGCCGTGTGTAGCTCTGGCGGCGATCAAGAGAATACCTACAGCATTGATGTTACCCCGGCCATTACCACGCCAGGGGGGTACAATTTGGAATTGACCGCTCTTAGTGGTTCCGTTACCGACCTTTGTGGAAATGCAGCTAGTCCCGCTACCAGAACCTTTCAGTTGGATTTTGTTCCGATCCATGCCGGTCAGGATGATGCACTGGTTGTGTGTCAAACAGAAGGTCCGGTGAATCTATTTGGGGCCATTCCAGGGACGCCGGATGGTGGAGGGGGATGGATTGCGCCTGGGGGCGGGGCATTCAGTGGTACCTTCACGCCTGGGACGGACGCAGATGGCATCTACACCTATGTGGTCGGGTCTCCCCCTTGTCCGACGGATTCTTCCTTTTTGACCGTGTCTACCCCGCCACCACCCAATGCAGGTTCCGATAGTAGCTTGATCATTTGTGATAGCAGCCTGATCAATTTGTTTGACCTGATAGGAGGAACTCCCGATGTGGGAGGAACTTGGACGGGGACCGGGCGGCATAGGATCGGGCGGTACGTTTACTTTGGGAACCGATCCTGCGGGGATCTATACCTACACGGTAGGAGCAGTCGGAAGTTGTCCGGCTGTATTCTCCCAAGTAACAGTATCCATCAATCCGATCATTGACGCTGGCAGTAGTGCGGCCCTCTCCGTTTGCGAAGATGCGGCTCCATTCGATCTATTCGCCCAATTGGGAGGGAATCCCGATGCCGGAGGGAATTGGACTGATCCGCTTGGCAATCCCGCCGGGGCGCTTTTCACGCCCGGTACCAGCTCGGCAGGAGGATATACCTATACCGTCCTGGGGACCGCTCCTTGTCCCGATCAAAGTGCTACCGTTACCGTTACAGAAGTGGCCCTGCCAGATCCCGGAATCAGCTCCAACCTCTTGGTCTGTGACGTAGGGCCAACCGTGAACTTGATTTCGGAATTGGGAGGAACGCCAGATGCCGGAGGGAGTTGGACAGATGGGCTAGGAAATCCTTTCGGTGGGACGTTTGATCCGGCGATTCATTTTCCCGGAACTTATACCTACACCATTCCGGGAACTGCCCCCTGTGGTCCACAATCCTCAACGCTGGCGATCACCGTGGCGCCTTCTCCAGATATTTCCCTGGTTTCTTTTGTGGATGTAGCTTGTTTGGGAGATAATTCGGGCAGCATTACCGTCAGTGGCAGCGGAGGAACGGCGCCCCTTCAGTTTGCCATCAACAATGGCCCCTTTCAGGCAAGTCCGACCTTTCCGGGATTGCCGGCAGCGACTTATCAGGTGGCGGTTCAAGACGCAAATGGGTGCAGAGATTCTTTGACCCAGTCCTTGACAGAACCGACCTTGCTGGTGGTACAAATAGATTCTGTCCGCCCGGTGGATTGTCAGGGAAATTCGACTGGCTTCATCAGCGGGTCAGGCCAAGGGGGAGTCGGGCCGTATGAATACTCAATCGACGGGCTGAACTATTTCCCTTCCGGCTCCTTTCCAAACCTCAGCGCCAGTACCTATACGTTTTTTGTTCGGGACGCCAATAGTTGTGTCAGCACCACCTTGGTACTCGTAGGACAGCCAGAATTATTGGTTGCCAATATCGGAAGCCAAACCAATGTGGACTGTTTTGGGAATGCCACGGGATCGGTCAGCCTCAATGTAGGGGGCGGAATAGGACCATATTTGCTGGCGATTGATGGGATCACCTTCCTCCCGCAAACTACCTTTTCTGGCCTGGCCGCTGGTACGTACACCATCACCATCGAGGATTCCAATTTGTGTACGACCACCCTTCCGGTGACGATCACCGAACCCTCGCTCCTCATCGCCAATATTCCGGCCTTAACTGGGGTAGATTGCTTCGGGAATAGTTCGGGAGAACTCACAGGGGGGGCAAGCGGGGGAACTGCGCCCTATGAGTATTCGTTAGATGGAGTCAGCTTTTCGCCTACGAATACGTTTGCGGGATTGGGCGCTGGATTCTACACCCTCTTTGTTCAGGATGGAAATGACTGTCTCGCTAGCATTGACACCAGCTTAACTTCTCCGACAGGCTTGATCAGTACCATGGATAGCGTGGCGATGGTGTTGTGTAATGGAGGAAACAATGGTTGGATTGGCCTCTTTTCCCAGGGCGGCGTCGGGCCGTATTCATATAGCCTCGATGGCATCACCTACGGGCCGAATGCCTCCTTTCCAGGATTAACCGCTGGGACATACACCGTCTTTACCCAGGATGCCAATGGATGTATTGTCAGTTTGAACCAAACGATCACCGAGCCGCCTGCTCTCGTCTTGAATCTAGACAACCAGATCAATGTGCTATGTAATGGTGATAGCTCCGCCAGTGTGTCTTTCAGTGCCTTTGGAGGCGTGGGGGGATATGAGTTCACCATAGATGGAGTCAATTATCAGACTTCCGGAGATTTCGGTCAGCTACCCGCTGGGAATTACTTCTTCAGCGTCCGCGATAGCCATCTTTGTCAGACGACGCTTCCCATCACCATCACAGAACCCAGCTCGGTCTTGATTCAGTTATCCCGCCAGCAAGAGGTAGATTGTTTTGGCAACCTATCGGGTGAAATCGAAGTGGAAGGGGGGGGAGGAACGCCAGCGTATTCCTTTTCTTTAGATGGAGGACCGTTTGGCCCAGGACAGACCTTTACGGGATTGGGTCAGGGAACCTATACGAGTTATGTTCAAGATGGCAACGGTTGTCTGGATAGCCTTTCGGTTACGATCTCGGAGCCAGATTCCCTCGTCGCTACCATAGTTCAAGTGGTCATGGTCGATTGCTATGCCAATGCGACCGGAAGTGTGGAGGTATTGGTCAGTGGAGGCTCGCCGACCTATGAGTATGTCCTGAATGGCGGGACTCCTCAAACTGGAAATTCCTTTACCGACCTGACCGCAGGTTTTTACCAGATCACGGTAACAGATGATAGCAGTTGCGTCGATACCAGTTCCATATTGATTACTCAGCCCGATAGCCTGGATCTAGCTGTAAGTTCGGTTCGAGGAGTAGATTGTTTTGGAAATGCCACTGGGGCCATTCATTTGTTTACCCAAGGTGGTTCTCCGGAATATCAATACAGCCTGGATGGAAATCTCTTCCAAAGTGATAGTTTCTTTGTAGGCCTGGTGGCAGCTCCCTATCAAATCGAAGTATTGGATGACCAAGGGTGTCGGGATACCCTGCTGGTGCCGATTGTGGAGCCTCCCCTTCTGACCGGTTTGGCTGATTCCGTGGTAGATGTGGCGTGTTTTGGCGATTCAACGGGTTGGATCAGTGTCCTGGCATCTGGAGGGAGTCCCGCATACCAGTATCAACTCGATGGAGGGGCGTTCCAAAGTGATAGCTTCTTCCCTCAATTACCGACCGGACTTTATCCCATTGTCATTCGGGATGACAGTTTGTGCGAGGCGCAATTTGAAGTGAACATCATGGAACCTCCTTTACTTCAAGCCGTCATAGAAGCGCAAAAGAATAGCAGTTGTTATGGAGATTCAACTGGTTGGGTAGAAATCCTGGCAACAGGAGGAACGCTGCCCTATCAATATTCTCTGGATGGGATCAATTTTCAGGACACTCTCCGCTTTGAAGGCCTGGCCGCTGGGATGTATCAGATCACGGTTCAGGACAGTCAGTTGTGCACCACCATCGTCCCGGTTGACATCACCCAACCCGATAGCATCGTGGTGAGTTTCCCTCAGTTGCTGCCCGTTGATTTCCGAGCTTTCGTTCGAGACGATCTTGCCCTGCGTCTTGTCCCAGAGGATCGGCACCGTG
>JBCCCJ010000753.1:0-3912 GCA_039033615.1 Bacteroidota bacterium | reverse complement strand
GATGGCGAGCAGGTACCAGGCTGCCAACTCAACACCGTCGAAAAAATTGAGATTGCAAAAGAGCTAGAACTACTAGGGGTAGACATCATCGAAGCTGGGTTTCCCATTTCTAGTCCTGGCGATTTTCAATCGGTGATTGAGGTCTCCAAGGCCGTTAGTGAGCCGATCATCTGTGGATTGACCCGAGCGGTGGAAGAAGACATCAAGGTCGCGGCAGAATCTCTGCAATATGCCAAGCGCAAGCGGATTCACACCGGAATTGGCAGTTCTGACATTCACATTTACAACAAACTCAAATCAACCCCAGAGAATATTCTGGAGCGGGCGGTGCGGGCCACCAAATACGCCAAGAGCTTTGTCGAAGATGTGGAATTCTACTGTGAAGACGCAGGTCGGGCTCGTTTGGAATTTTTGGCCGAAATGGTCGAAGCGGTCATCGCCGCGGGTGCCACCGTCGTGAACATCCCGGACACGACTGGCTACTGCTTGCCAGATCAATATGGGGCGAAGATTCGCTACCTGATGGAGCATGTGTCCAACGTCGATCAGGCCATTCTCTCGGTCCACTGTCACAATGATTTGGGCATGGCAACGGCCAATACCATTGCTGGTCTCGCCAATGGCGCCCGGCAGATGGAGGTGACCATCAATGGCATCGGCGAACGTGCTGGCAATACCTCCTTGGAAGAAACCGCGATGATCCTGCGGAGCCATCAGGATAGCCTCAATCTGGAAACCAACATCAACGTCAAGCGCATCTATCCGATGAGTCGGATGGTCACTCGCCTGATGCGAATGCCCGTGCAGCCAAACAAAGCCATTGTTGGGCGCAACGCCTTCGCGCATTCTTCTGGCATCCATCAAGACGGTGTCTTGAAAAGTCGGGAGAATTATGAGATCATTGATCCCCATGACGTAGGCATTCCTGAGTCCGCCATCATCCTGACCGCTCGCAGTGGAAAAGCTGCTTTGAGACATCGCCTGGAAAAGTTGGGCCACATCCTGGAAGTGGAAGAACTCGCCTTGGTGTATCAGCAATTCCTCCAAATGGCGGATGAGCGCAAGCAAATCAATGACGAGGACCTCGAAGAATTGATGGGCAAGCAAGGCGGGGAACGCGTCTTGGAATTGCAGTCCCTGGAAGTGAATTGCGGCAACCAAGGCGCTTCCAAAGCCTCGGTGCAAATCAACCATAACGGCAAAATCCTCTACACCGAGGCCAAAGGAAACGGACCAGTGGATGCCAGCTTCAAAGCCATCGACAGCCTCATGGACATGGATGTCAAACTGGAGGAATACCTGGTACAGGCCATTACGGGAGGCAGTGATGACGCGGCGAATGTGCACATTCAGGTATCCCGAGACAACCTCTTTTACTATGGCTTTGGTACGCATACCGACACCGTTTTTGCTACCGCAAAGGCGTACCTGGATGCCCTCGCCAAAATTGGTTGATGATGTTTCCTTTCCACAGAATCGAATTGCTTTTTAGATATGGCCAAGACCTTATTTGACAAAATCTGGGACCAGCACGTGGTACACCACATCGAAGGCGGCCCAGATATGTTGTACATAGATCGGCACTTCATCCACGAGGTGACCAGTCCTCAGGCTTTTGCTGGCTTGAGAAAAAGGGGCATTCCCGTTGCGCGACCAGTGCAGACCATTGCGACCGCAGACCACAATGTCCCGACCGAGAATCAGCACCTACCGATTGCAGAGCCCTTGAGTCGGCTGCAGGTAGAAACCCTGGTAAACAACTGCGAAGAATTTGGGGTGAATCTCTACGGCCTGGGGCATCCATATCAAGGCATTGTACACGTGATCGGGCCTGAGCTAGGCATCACCACACCGGGGATGACGATTGTTTGCGGGGACAGCCATACCTCTACCCATGGGGCGTTTGGGAGCATTGCGTTTGGCATCGGGACCAGTGAAGTAGAGCAGGTACTTTCTACCCAATGCGTGCTAAAAGGCAAGCCCAAAAAGATGCGCATCACCATCGAGGGAGAGCTATCTGATGGAGTCTTTGCCAAAGACATCATTCTGTACATCATCTCCCAGATTTCTTCTTCTGGTGGGACGGGATACTTTGTCGAATACGCAGGCGCTGCGATCCGTTCCCTTTCCATGGAAGCTCGCATGACGGTCTGCAACATGAGCATCGAAATGGGCGCACGGGGCGGGATGATTGCGCCGGATGAAACCACCTTTGAATACGTGAAAGGCCGCGAATTTGCGCCTCAAGGAGCGGAGTGGGAAGCTGCTCTGGCCCATTGGAAAACCCTTCCAACTGAGGAAGGAGCGGTATTTGACAAAGAGCTTTACTACCAAGCAGCGGACATCGAGCCCATGATCACCTACGGTACCAATCCTGGGCAGGGCATGAAGATTTCCAGCCAGGTGCCAGTCCTGGAAATGGCGGCGGATGAAAGCGATCGTCGGACCCTGGAAAAATCCCTGAACTATATGGGCTTGGAGCCAGGAGAAACCCTACTTGGCAAGCAGATTGACTACGTCTTCATCGGTAGCTGTACCAATGGCCGCATCGAAGATTTGCGTCTGGTGGCGGAATTTGTGAAAGGCAAGCAAAAAGCCTCCCACGTAACCGCCTTAGTGGTGCCGGGTTCCGCCCAAGTACGAGAGCAAGCCAAAGTGGAGGGCCTGGATCGCATTCTGGCCGAAGCGGGTTTTGTGCTGAGAGAAGCGGGTTGCAGTGCTTGTCTGGGTATGAACGAAGACAAAGTGCCTCGCGGGAAATATTGCGTCTCCACTTCCAACCGAAATTTCGAAGGTCGTCAAGGCCCTGGCGCGCGAACCTTCCTCGCCAGTCCGTTGACTGCTGCCGCTACCGCCATCAGTGGCCACATTGTTGATGCCCGTCAATTGATCTAAGCTTTATCATGCCAAAATTCGAACGCATCACCGCCACCTCTGTGCCGATTCCAAGCGAGCACATTGATACCGATCAGATCATTCCCGCTCGTTTTCTGAAAGCCACCAATCGGGAAGGCTTTGGCGAAAACCTATTCCGGGATTGGCGCTACGATATCGAGGGGAATCCCGTAGCCGACTTTGTGCTCAACAACGCCACCTATGCTGGGGAAATCTTGGTAGCAGGCAAAAACTTTGGTTGTGGATCCAGCCGGGAACACGCCGCCTGGGCAATTGCCGATTACGGCTTTCGGGTCGTGGTATCCAGCTTCTTTGCCGATATTTTCAAAGCCAATGCCTTGAACAATATGCTGCTGCCAGTGCAGATCAGCCAGGCGTTCCTGAATGAAATTTTTGCTGCCATCAAAGCAAATCCGCAAACCCAACTGACCGTGGATCTCCCTGCCCAAATCATCCGGCTGGAAAGCAATGGTCGGGAAGAATCTTTCGAGATCAGCGACTACAAAAAGACCTGCCTGATCAATGGCTATGATGACATTGATTTCATGCTCAGTCAACAAGCCAAGATTCAGGCCTACGAAGCCAAGCGCCCCAGCTTTGCCTAGTGATTAGCTACTTCAACAATTGAGATATTGCGAAATAGCTATATTGACATTTCTTGCGAAGCTTTCACCACAAAAGCGGGTTGGCCACGAAGTCCGAGGAAGGGGGCCGGGTGGTGAGTCGGGCTGGGACTTCGACGGTTTTTTGCCTACTTTTTTCCCGCGAAAAAAGTAGGTCCGTTGAGCTTGCGAAATCCCGCTTGCGGGAAAGGCGACCTTATGTTTGGACAATCGCAACACAAAGCTCATTCAAGAAATGTCTATTGTAGCCCGTTCCTTCTGGCTGATTCGCTGCAAATACAGCAATGTAATGACCCCAGGTAACAGAAAAGCCCATAACTCCCCAGCAATGACGCTGAAGCTCGTGTAACGCATTAAGTCTCCTAAATAATTGATGTGCCGTACCGAACGCCAG
>JBCCCJ010000752.1:0-3914 GCA_039033615.1 Bacteroidota bacterium | reverse complement strand
ATCTGAATAAAATTCTATGCGGGTATTCCCATTATTTCGGATCTGCAATTCCCCGAAATTGTCTTCATTTGGATTGATGCCTCTACCACCTATGATCACATTTGGTTCTCCACTACTTCCGTAGTAGACAGCAGCTCCATCGCCATCTGAGCCAAAGCCTTGCCAAACCCTGGTTTCTCCATTTTCATTGTAAAGCCGTATGATGCCTCGGTTATGCCCTCTACCATCGGTCATTCCACCTAATACCCCATTTCTTTCTCCATTAGGGCCATGCCACGGTAAAAGCTCATCATTACTTACAGCATTGTATTTCAATCCGTTCTCCGCTGCAACTGCATAGGGCACCGCCAGCAGTCGATTCATCCCCACCTCCACAAAATTGGGGCCGTTATCAGGGGACAATTCGACTTTGAGATGACGACTTTGGCTGGTTTCATTCCAGTTCAAGTCTGAGAAATCTGGAGAATTGGGATCGGGAGTCCCGTTACCTATTTCAATGCTGAATAGACCTTGATGATTGGTGGGGACATCTATGAAGGTTTCTTCGTAGATGGGATTGTTGGCGACCGAATCATCAATGATACTGATTTTCAAGCGAATGAAACGATCGTTTAGACACTCCCCATTGGCATCCCGAGCAACCGCCTGATAGTTGAAGCCTTGAGGCACTTGGGCGAAAGTGAGCGTGCTGAGGAGAAGAAAGGTGAAGAAGGTATAAATGGATTTCATGAGATACATGGGTTTGGGTACTTGAAAAAATAGCGCGAAGTCGTACTTCACAGAGGGTTCTTGACCGAATACAATTCGGTGCTGTAAGGGGCTGAGTTTGAAACGTGCAGAACCCTTCCCCGCGGACCCGTTTCCCTCTCGAAGGAAACGACCCCACGAGCCTAGGTGGGTTTCTGTGAAATGGACGTTTTCTCGATTCCCTTAAAGGAAGCTTCTTGACAGAATGCAATTCGAAGCTACCCGCGCTCCCTTCTCTTGGAAGAGAAGGGACGGGGATGAGTTCGACAACCCTTCTCAACGATCCTCCATATCAAGGCCCGCATCCGGCTCGGGCAGTTTGTCGCGGATCACTTCGTACTCCTCAAAGCCTTTACGGACGGCCTTGGCTTCCCAATCAAAGCGATAGGTACCCGTCCCGTTGTGGAGTTCTTTGACTTTGAAGCCTGTGGCGGTGTATTCAAAAGTGGCTAAACCTTTTGAATCGGGAGAGCGGGGAGAGGTCAATACTGTCATCGTCTCTGGATTCGCGACGATCTCAAAATGCTCCGAAAAGCGGATTTCGGCTTCGCCGTTGATGAGCTCGGCTGTTCCACGTTCGTAAGCTGCGGCTTCGGGACCTTCGATGCAGGCATAGACGATGTCTTTGGTAGGATCGTGGGGGTGGTCTATGATGAAGCTGACTAGATCTTTGAGTAATACACCATCTCCATTTGCATCTATCCCTAAGTAGATTTGCTGATTGTCATTTTCATCAAAAATTCGGACCCCGCCTCGGCTTCGGCCAGCTGGACTTCCCGAAGCCTGAATAGATAATTGCACGTTTCGGGTACCGTTTTCTCCAAAAGTTTCTACAATTCCTGCTCCTCCCCAAGTATCTTCTGATCGGCTCTTAATCCTAGCGCTTCCTAAAGGGTCATACAATTCCAATGAACCATGATCTCCAGTTCCTGATGCGCTCGTAGCAACATTGAGATTTCCATTTTCGCCACGTAGTTCTAGTGCACCCAAACCGCCTCCAAGGACTGATAAGCTCGCTCTTGACTCCCCATTGGCATCATACAGTCCCATGAATCCAAAATCAGAGTTCGTCCCTACTCCTCCTAGCACCCCATTCTGTTCTCCGTTGGGGCCATGCCAAGGCAAAAACTCACCCCCAGTCATCGAATCATGCCTTACCCCATTCCCCGCTGCTTGCGCGTAAGGCACTGCCAGCAAGCGGCTCATGCCCACCTCAATGAAATTAAGATTATTCTGAGGAGAGAGTTCGACCTTCAATCGGCGACTCTGGCCATTTTGATTCCAGACAAGGGCAGAAAATTCAGGAGAACTTCCTTGGGTAACTCCAGTACCGATCTCAATGCTAAAGAGACCTTGGTGATTTGTAGGCACATTGGAAAAGATTTCTTCATAGATAGGGTCAGTGCCGACTGAATCATCCAGGACGCTGATCCGCAGACTAATCGAGTCATCGCTAAGACACTCCCCATTGGCATCCCGAGCAACCGCCTGATAATTGAAAGCTTGGGGGACTTGAGCGAAGGTGAGAATACTGAAAAGGAGAATTGAAAAAAAGGTGAGGATAGATTTCATGATGGGTAAAGGGTTTTGGTGGTGAGAAGATGGGGCCGATGGCCTGGTGAAGACCTCGTAGGTTTGGAACACCTACCGTTTATACACAAGTTTTCAAATGGGGGTCATTGGATTTGGATTTTTGTCCCTTCTTTGTTTTGATGGGTATTTACTCTTACCCAAACCAGATAAACAGATGATACCCGCCAACTTGTTTAATGATAAACGCCTTGAACGGAAAAGTAATGAATTGATAACTCGGCTGTCGGAGAAGCGTTCTTGTGTAATCAATCAAGTCTCCCAGAATTGGGCAGAACAAATAAGCTTCTATCGATTTCTAAACAATGAGCGAGTAAGCGAATGCTCTCTACAGGCTCAAATCCAGGCGAAATGTAAGTCTCGAATTCCGGCTGAAAGTCAGATTCTGATCATAAGCGACACGAGCGATTTTGATTACAGTTTTGCAAGGAAGCATATCAAGGATGAAAGTGGTTTGGGTTATATAGGAAATCACAAAGGTTGGGGATACTATCTGCACGCAAGCCTGGCGGTAAATCCCCAAGACAGGTCAATACTGGGGATGAGTGATGCTTATTTGTGGCATCGGAGTGAGGAGAAAAGTAACTTCCGCCAAAGCCCTTACCACACAGCATTATCAGAAAAAGAATCTTATAGATGGATAGAGGCCTGCCTGCGAAGCAAGCCAATAGGCGAAGCGGCAAAAGAGGTAACCTTTATTCACGACAGCGAGGGCGACATATATGATAGTTTCCTCTTTGTTCCGGGACCAGGCGAGCACTTGTTGGTTAGGTCAAAGCATAATCGAAGGATTAGGACTCCCGAGGGGCAAAAATCTAAGCTCTACCCCTATCTTTCCTCCCAGCCCTGTGCCTGTGTATATCAGTTTGAGGTCGAAGCTAACCCACGGAATAACCGCACCGCACACACTGCCACGATGGAGCTACGCTACAGTAGTGTTTGGATCGAAAAGGCCGCCAAGGTTTGCTACAAGTATCAGAAAGACTATCCCCAATCTATAGAAGTACAGGCAATTGAGGTACGCCAACAAGCCCAATCGGTTCCTGAGGGAGAAGATCCTATCCATTGGATTCTGTTGACTACTCACCAGATCAAGGATTTTACCGATGCGATAACCTTGGTATATTGGTATAGCCTAAGGTGGATCATTGAAGATTTTTTTCGCTTGCTAAAAAGGAAAGGATTTCACCTTGAAGGCTCTGAGCTAGAAACGGGCTATGGCCTTAGAAAACTAGGATTAGTCACTATGCAGAGTGCAATACAGATCATGCAATTACGAGAAGCACGAGATGGGGAAAGCCAGATCCCTTTGGAAGAAGTCTTTTCAGAAGATGAGATTGAGTCTCTGGAAAAAATAGGCCCTACCCTCGAAGGCAAGACGGAGAAGTTAAAAAATCCATATCAACCCAATACCTTGCCTTGGGCTAGCTGGATCATTGCAAGAATTGGCGGATGGAAAGGATATAAAAGCCAGAATCCCCCTGGTGTCATTACTTACACCAGAGGGTGCGACCGCTTTCAGGATATACACCGGGGAATCCAACTCAGAATCTAAGATGTGTATAAACGGTAGGTTT
>JBCCCJ010000751.1:0-3915 GCA_039033615.1 Bacteroidota bacterium | reverse complement strand
ATAGCAGCCACTCTTCCCGAGCAAACAGAGATTGAAGAATCGCCTGTTGTGGAAGAAACAGAGGCGATCACTGAAGTAGTTGAGCCATTCGAGTCATCTCCCGTTGAAATAGCAGCCACTCTTCCCGAGCAAACGGAGGTTGTTGAATCGCCTGTTGTAAAAGAAACAGAGGCGATCACCGAAGTAGTTGAGCCAGTGGAGTCATCTCCCGTTGAAATAGCAGCCACTCTTCCCGAGCAAACGGAGGTCGAGCAAACGCCTGTTGTAGAAGTTGAAGAAATGATTTCCGAAGCGGTTGAAACTGCGGAGGAACCGATCCTGGAAAAAGCAGAAATTCTTCCTGAAGTAGCGGAAGCGGTTGAGGAGGCAGAAGGGGAGGATGAGTTGGAGAACCTCATTCTGGAGGAATTGCTCCAAGTCGAGGAATTGGATTTTTCAGAAGAAATCGGAGAATTGACGGAGGAAGAAAGCCAATCCACCTCGCAGAAATCTCCCGTCCTTTCTGATGAAGTAGCAGTTCCAGAAGAAACGGAATCCCATTTGCCCAATGAGCAAGAATCGGTGGCTCCCGTCCTGATGACACCAGTCGGATTGCTAGCGGAAGAGGAGGAAGAAGATCAACTCGAAAACCTGCCTGAAAGCCCGGAACTGCTGGAAGCACCGCTTCCAGAAACAGAAACCCCACAGCAAGAAGAGATCGAATTGGTCGAAACGCCGCTTGCCCAAGTAGAAGAGACACATTCTGAAATCGTCGAGCCGCAGGAAGTGGAAGAAGTTTCGCCGATCCAGGTACCCATTCATACCTTGGAGGAAGCAATTGTTTCTGCTGAAAAAGAAACGATTCTGGAGCCCGTGAACCTAATCGAGGAGGCCGAAGAGGAAGAAGAGCTGGAGACTCAGGAACCTGATCCGCTGTTGCTCCCTGTGAGCCTGCTGGAGATGGAGGAAGAGGAGGAAACGAACGAGGGGGATTCCGATTCCGAGGAGGAAGAAGAACCGGGAGAGGAAGAGGAAGCCAAGGAGTTTCCATTGGCGGTCCCTACCTCCGGTACTCCTCCGGTACATCCGCCAGAAGCTGCGGTGGTACGGGTCACTTCCACCCAAGTCAAAAAGAGCTCTAAGCCTCGCACCTTAGCGAAGGTCCGGAGTCGGGAATCTGATGGCATCCTCCGCAAGGTGGCCTACTGGTCTCAGGAGTTGAGCCAGAGCCCAGCAGCCGAAAAAGCTTCTGCCACCACCAAGGAAAGCCCTTCTCTCCAGCCAGCGGAAACCCAATTGTCCGCTCCGGCGATGATTCCGATGTTGGAGGAAAAATATGAACGCAGCAGCCCTTTTGCCCACGAGACGATTCGCCTCAAAACCAATGCGCCAGGAGAAGAGCCGGCAAAAAATTACGGTTCTTTTCGGAAGGTCTTTGCAATGGTCGGCATGGGCATTATGATGTTGGCAGTAGGGAGCGGCTTAATCTACAATTACCTCAAGGCGGATAAGCAAGCGGTGCTCAGTACTCTGTCGATGTTTGAGCCGGGCAGTACCTACAACATTTTGATTCTGCCCTTTACGCCCGATGGAGATTGCCAGTCCTCGAATTCCCTGCAGGAGTCAGCGGTCCGAGATCACTTGAGTAGTTTGCCTGAAATCAAAGATCTCGGCATTCAGGTTGCTTTTTTGGATGGAGTGGCTTGTCCGCAGAACAGTGAAGACGCCAAAGTAACCGGCAAGTTGCACAATGCTCAGCTTGTGATTTGGGGCGAAGCCAGCCGGAATGAGTTTGCGCAGGAGCAGATCTATGTCAACTATGTCTCGTTGGCCAATGATACCCGCACGAACCAGCGAGTGGCTCAAGGCGTGGGGCAAAGAGCCTTGGAAGATGTCTATGACTTACAAGAAGGGGACTTTGCGGGCGAAGCGCAGGATCTGGTGTACTGGGTGCTGTCCATTGCTCACCTGAGAAGAGAAGATTATGCTTCTGCGATCAGCTATATCGAGCAGATCACCATTCGGGAAGAAGCTGAATATGCGGTTTTGATGCACATGCTCGCCAAATGCTACCAGGGAATGGGGAGACTCGATGATGCCTTGACGGCCTATGGAGAAGCGATTTACCTGAATCCGCAGAATGCAAATTACTACCATCACCGTGGCATCTTGCATCAGCAGATGGACCAAAGATCGGAAGCCTTGGAAGATTATACCGAAGCCATTCGCCTCAATCCTCAGCACCTCAAGGCCCAATACCAGCGCAATCTGTTGTTGGAAGATGACGAATTGACCAACGAGGTGCCAGTCAATCAGGCTGCCACAGCGGTACCCGTGGCAAACTAATCGGTTGCTAGTAAAAGAGCACGCGGCAGAAGGTAGTACCCTAGATCATTCCTCGGGACTTCAACTCCAGGTATTTGTTGACAGTGTTGACGGTCAACTGCTCTGGAGGAGTCAGGATGGTGGTAATGCCATGTTGGCTCAATTCAAGGGCAATTTGCCGCTTCTCAAAGGCAAAGCTTTCTCCGATGGTTTTGAGGTAGATGTCTTCCAGTTTTTCCGGATCAGAATCAAGGAGATCCTGTAACTCGGTATTCTCAAAGAAAATTACCATCAGCAGGTGTTGCTTGGCGAGTCGCTGGAGGTGGGGCAACTGACGCCGCATGGCAGACAAGGATTCGAAATTGGTGAAGAGAATCAGCAAACTCCTGTGCACCACATTGCGCTTCACAAAGGCGTACAGTCGTGCGTAATCAGCTTCGAGAAAACGAGTCTTTTGGTTGTATAGCACCTCCATGATGCGATTCATCTGGATGGCTCGCTTGCTGGCTGGCACACAAGATTGGATGCGTTCCGCAAAGGTGATGAGACCGCCCCGATCATGTTTGTAAATGGCGATGTTGCTCAAGACCAGAGAGGCGTTGATTGCATAATCCAGCAATGTCATTCCCTCGAAGGGCATTTTCATCACCCGGCTTTCGTCAATCAGGCAATAGACATTTTGGGCGCGCTCATCCATGTACTGGTTAACCATCAGCTTACCCGTTCGGGCGGTGGCTTTCCAATTGACCGTCCGATAGTCATCCCCCCTGACGTATTCTTTGATTTGCTCAAACTCTGTGGTGTGCCCCAGCCGCCGAATCTTTTTCACCCCAACCTCTGACAGGCGATTAGATATGGCCATCAATTGGTATTGCCGCATCTGTACATAAGAAGGGTAGGTGGGGACCATGCTTTCTGCATCCATAGAAAAGCGGCGGCGAACTAAGCTCAAAAAGGAAGCCGCATACACATGTAATTTGCCGAAGTGGTACGCTCCCCTTGAAGTGGGCCGAAGCAAATATTTCAACTCCCGCTGTTCTCCTGGGGCCATGCTCAGGGAAAAACTGGAGTCCCGCCACTGAAACTGAATGGGCACTTCATCAATGATCTTCAGAGTCGTACGCAGCCGAAATTGATTTTCCAGGTGCAAGACAACGGGATTCTGATCGCCATTGGAAAATTTATCTGGCAGCTCCCGTTCAGCCACAACCTTTCCCCTTTGCCCATACAACAACCAAAAATCCACCACTAGCAAGGTCACGATCACCAGCACCGCCAACTTCGCCGCAGGCAACAAGGCCGGCACCATAAACGCCAGCACAAACAAGCCAATGTTGATGCCCAACAAGGCAAACAAGCGAGAGTGAAAAAACAGGTGTTTGAAGAAGCGCTTCATGGGGGTACTGGAGAATTGGGGAACTAGTGAATTGGTTAATTGGGGTTGGGAGGACTGGTGGACCAGTGAATTGGGGTCGAGAGAACTGTTGAATTAGGGAATGGGATAGGGGACTTATGAGGAAGCCTGAATGTTGCGGCGGATATATCGAATATAGCCATTAATCATTTTGTGTGCGTGGGTAAGTTGATCTCTGAGTTGGTGGAATGTTGATT
>JBCCCJ010000750.1:0-3939 GCA_039033615.1 Bacteroidota bacterium | reverse complement strand
GGTTGATTCCAGGGGGTAGCACCCAAGGTCAAGGGCCCTTGTGGCAGCGACATGATGTGCTGTTGTTGCCAACTGACATTCAGACCAATAGTAGCTTGGAAATTGCGATATCCCCCCAGGAACGCCTGCAATCTCCCTTCTACTCCACGGGTCCGCAGATGGGGCAACAATTGAATCTCCTGGGTCCAATTGTCTTCTGAGATGATGGGGACCGGAAGCCACAAATTGCGGCCCTCTTTTTGAAAGGCTTCCACTGTCGCTTGAATTCTTGCTTCCCAGAAACTAGAGGAAAGCCCCACCTGTAGGTGGTCAACGGTCTCCCAGGCAGGGAGATCTTCTGACAGGTCCCAACGCAAGGTTTGTGATAGGGCAGCGCCCAACAAAGAAGCCGGAGCCGAAAACGGATGCAGCAACCACTGCGGGAGTTGGCCACAGCGACCCCAACCGGCTTTCAGGCTCAACTGATCTAAAAAGGAATTCCCCTGCATGAAGGCCTCTTCGTCTAGGTTCCAGCGGGCAGAAACCGAAGGCAACCATTTCCAGCCTGCCGTTTGTCCTGAGAGGAATCCTTGTTGCCAGGTCTGGGCGAACTGTAAGATATAGCGACTCTCATAGCTGAATTTCCCAGAAGCATATATATGGCTCTGGCGTTGGAACTGCTCGGTGAGGCTCTTTTCGGAATCCAACTCCAGGGCTTGGTTCCAGGAATAGTGCTGTTGAAAAAATCCGGCTTGGGCCGACACTTCATGTCTCCCCACCGATTTGTCGAGGTATAAACGGTGGTGATGACTCCATCCGTGCTGTAAAAAAGATTGCTGGGGAATGTGCAGGGAAGCTGCTTGCCAGTCTGCCTGACGATGTTCTCCCCCCAATTGACTCTTCCAGCTGAGGAAAGAAAATAAGTTCCACTTCGCGTAGAGTTGGCCCCGGAGTAGGCGATAGGCGTGTTCGCCCCCGTCGCGCCAAGCTCCTTCCTGTGCCTGGGTGAGGTTGCCCGTTAGTTTTGCGCCTATTGCTCCGTTTTCTGTGAGCTTTCGTTCTCCGTTGAGATTGGTCTGAATTTGTCTAAAGCCCGCTTCTTGGAGCGGCCCTTGTTCTCCAACAAAGGTCGTGTGAGCCGAAAACCAGCCTTTTCGCTTCCATTGTTGATACCGGAGTTGCTGCGACTGGACCCAACCAATTCGGGAAGTGGAATCTCCTTCCCAGGGACGAGAAAGCCACTGAGTACCCACTTGACTGAGGAGTTGCCAGCCTTGATCTCCTGCTCTTGGCTGCTTGCTAGAGAAGGCAAGCGCCCCATTGCTGCCCATGCCTCCGAAACCGAAGGTCGCTGCAGGATCTTTGAGCACGGTGAGAGAACTCATTTCCGATCCTGACAAACTCAGCCAGGGATTCAGGGAAAGGGCTTGCATCTGCGGCCAGGCAGCCATAGGTAATAAAGGCAAGCCATCGACCACCAGGAGGGCTTGTCCCTGGCCAATCAAAGAAGAACCTCCCCGAATCGTCATTTGAGGGCTAGCTTGAGAAAAACCCGAACTCTGTTGGGTAAACAAGCCGGGGATCAGCCCATTCCAATTCAGGGAATTGGCGGCTTTTTTTGTGAAAAGGTCTCTATTGGAACTCGACGAAACGACTGTTCCGGTTACTAAACGACTACTTTGAGAACCATAGCCAACCACCACGACCTCATCTAAACTGAGGGAGGAATTTGGGAGACTGCTCTGTCCTTGAACCTTGACTCCGTCGATGTAATATACCGTATTGCTGGCTCTAGCGCCTCTGATGGCAATGGTCTCTCCGACTTCTTCCTTGATCATGCCCGCCGAACTAGATGCTATTCCCCCTACGGCAGCATCAGACACTCCTTCCGGCAAAGGCAGGAGTTGTCGTACCGTGCTATCGGACTCTGCTTTGTTGCGGCGCTTGTGTTGGACGGCGACGAAGGAGGTGTAATCGGTAAGCAAATTGTATTGGAGGCCCATCTGGGTGATTTGGGCGGCTTTGGAGGTGTCGGAAGCAGGAAGATCGCCCAGGCGTTCCAGTTTTTTTCTGGCCCAGAGGTAGCGCAAGCCCCGGTTGTTTTCCAGGGGTTGGGCGGAGGCCAGGTCCATGCGGATCTGTTGCGGTCCGGCGGCATTGTTGCCGGAGATGAGCAATTCTCCTTCGACTTTGCCGGTGTATTTCCCCACGATGGCGATGGGCATGCTCGCGTACAAATTCGGGATGTTGAGCGGTTCCAGATCATAGACCTCCATCTCTCCGAATTGCCCCCTGATCTCGGTCAGGATAGGATGCTGAACGTAGGTGTGAAATTGTCGGGCGACTTCTTCTGCCTGCCCTTGGTTGAGCAACACAAAAGATTCTCCATTCCCGGCACGGGCGATGCCTTCGATCAGGTGCCGATTGACCGAGCTACCAATGCCGATGGTGAAGACGGTGTTTTCGCCCCGCTTTTTTCGGATCAAATCAAAGGCTTTTTGTTCCACACTGATGAAGCCATCGGTACAAACCAGGAAGGTACGGGGCATGTACTCGTCTTGTGGAAGCGAAAGGGCCGTTTTTAGGGCGTTGACCAAGTGGGTGCCTCCACCTGCGCCCCGGGAGTCCAGGAAGTTCTGGGCTGCTTTCAAGTTCTTTTTGGTCACGGGACGAGAGCCATCAGGAGACCAGACGCTACTCCCACCGGAAAACATCAGCACATTGAGGCGATCGCGGCTATCCATGTTCTTGAACACTTCTGCCATCAGGGCTTTGCAGTTGTTGAGTGGAGTCCCGCTCATGGAGCCAGAAACATCTACCACAAACACATATTCCCGGGGAACGTGGGTGCCTTCCTGCTCCCGTTTTGGGGGTTCCACCAGGCTGAGGAAAAATTTCTCTCCCTTTTCCCGGTAGGTCATCAGGCCTGCTTGAATCTGTGCGCCTCGAAGTTGGTAGCGGATCACGAGGTCTCGATTGCCGCCTTTGGCCTCTGCTTCTCCTAGCTGAATGCGCTTGCCGCCATATTCCCACTCCTCTGTGATCAATTCGTGGGTAGGGGAGACAATGGAATCCACGGGCATCCCCGCCTGAATGGTGGCTTCAAAGCCAAAGGTATAGGTGGGGAGCGCTCCTGCTTTTTCATAGGGAATCCCGCTTTTTGCTGGCTGTGGAGCGGGGGAGGCCAAAGCCTGAATTTCTCCATCCGGTCCGGTATAGCGAGGCCCAACGACCGTCGGATAGACGAATTCATACGCCCCCTCTCTGGGCAGGAGCAATTCGGTGTATTGGAGTTGAATGACGATGGAGTCTCCAGGCATGACATTGGCGACTTGCATCTGGAAGATGTTGGGGCGATGCTGCTGAAGGAGACTGGCGGTCTTGCCCTGCGCCTGTGCTTTTTCGTAGATCTCCAGGGCCGTGGCTTTCTCTTTGATTTTGGCTTCGATGGTCCGGTCGCCAATCTGCATCTGCATGGCATAGACTGCGGCCCGGGTGCTGGCGGGGAAGACATATTCAGCCTCGATGGGGCGACTGCCAGTGTTTTGATAGACTTGCTGAATGGTCACATCGGCGATGATGCCAGAGATGTTGACCGAAGCGGAGGTGTGCTGTAGGGGCATTTGCAGGCCTTCGGTAGAGCTATCCCGAATCACGAAATAGGGCGAAAGGCTGGCATCTTCAGGTTGGGCAAATAGGAAGAGCGCCCAACTGCTGAGCAGTAGGAGTAAGGTAGTTCTCATGCGAACGTAATGAGTAGGTGGATTTGCTTAGGAGAGTGGGGGGCAGAAACAATTCCACAAATCCGGCTCAATTTTTTACAAAAGGCTTCTCGCTATTGCTAGCAGCCTGTCGGACTGAACCTTGGGGATGCGATGTTATGATTGCCTGATGATGTTTGGCTGGCGAGGTATCGTCCGATGTGTGATCTTACAGCGCTTATGAGAGCAGCCAAGAGGG
>JBCCCJ010000749.1:0-3939 GCA_039033615.1 Bacteroidota bacterium | reverse complement strand
GACCCCGAGTGCTAACCTAATTGCCATCCGGAGCGGAAATCCACCCCAGGGAGAATTGCGGAGGCGAACCCCATTGATGAACACCGAATTCGTGATCACCAGGCTATCTCCTTTGAATTGGTTTCTCAGAGCAAAATCCTGCCAGTCTGCAAAAGCGCAGTTATCGACAATCATTTTGCTGCCGCCGGTATTGGCCACGATGTTGCCACCGACTTCATCATTGTTGTTGTTGCCAGTCAGGATCACGTTTTTGAGCGTTAAGGACCCCCCGGTTTTGAGTTCGAAGAAATTCCGGGCTGAACCATCCGCTGCCGGGGTATTCGCGAGTACTGGCGGATTGGTGGCTTCCATGATCCAACCATCATCCGGCCCTTCAATCGTTACGTCGAAAGTCAAGTCAATCCGGCCATCAAATGCATAGGCTTCACCAGCCGCCACGGTGTAGGTGCCTGGTCCCGTGATCTGCGTATTCACAAATTGGTTGGGATCCAGGGCGGTTTGGGCACTGGCTACTGCGTACAGTCCAAGGAGTGCCACAACAAAAAGGGTAATAGTCTTTTTCATAATTGGTAAGGAGTTAAAACAGGGAACTGATTGAGGTGCTTTCAAGCTTCCTGAACCATCCAAAGCGGGCGATATACTGGCAATCCCCTGGTCGCTGAGATAGGTAGCAGTGATGGGAATGAATGAGAAAAGCACGTTAAATCAGCAGTTGTTAGGTGAAAAAAAAGGTGTGAGAATTCGCCTCCAATCTGTTTCAATTGGTTCTTTGGCTATATATGTATCGTACCTATGCTACTTATTGAAAACCGTATCTAATCCCTAGATCAATGGTCCTGCCATAGTATTGCACCGAAGAAACCTTTCGCAATACACTGATGAATGATCGATCGGGAGTGTTGGTGATGTTGTTGGCATTGAGAAATACCTGCATGCGCCCATCCAGCCAGGGCAGTTTCTGGTAGGCCGTAAAATCCCAGCGCCGATACGCACCGGTATAAGAATCTAATTCATCGTAGGTGCGGTTGATGCCAGACAACACATTGTCCTGATACACAAAGGATAAGCGGGCCGAAAATCCTTTGATGTCATACCCCAGGGTAAAATTGAATACGTCATCGGGCTGATTGGGCATGCGACCGGATCGGATGGAATCCACAAATACCGTTTGCGCAAATGGTCCTTCTCCCAGTTTGACCGAAGTCTGAAAGGGGTAGCTGGTCTCAGAGTTGATGTGGGTATAATTCACACTCAGCACAAAGCCCTTCAGAAAGGAGGGCAGATAGGCAAAATGGGTTTGCCAATCCAGTTCAAATCCTCTCACATAGGAAGTGGCGTCCAAGTTGATCCAGGTATTGACCACTGTCTGCTGGGTTGGCGTCAATTCGAAGCGATCATTGATGGATTCCGAATCTTTGCTCCTGAAACTGGAGGACACAATGAGGTTGTCGATCTCTTTGTAAAAAAATCCGGCGGTGAATAATCCAATGCGGTTCTTATAAAAAGAAGCGTACACGTCATAGTTTTGCGACAGGGCAGGCACCAGGTCGGGATTCCCCAAATCCAGGTCTGGTCCACTGAAGGAATCGTAATAGATGTAGGGCGAAATGGCTCGGTAGTCTGGATAAATGATGCTTCGGGTGCTAGCCAAACGAATGTCCAACCAGTCGAAGGGCTTCACTCGAATGTGCATCTGCGGAAACCAGTTTTGCCCATTGAGATCGTCAACGGTTTTCTCTTCATTTCTGAAGTCTTCGGGATTCGGACCAAATCGTTCGGTGAAGAAAGAATTGTAGGCAAAGCTGAAATCCTCGTATCGAATGCCTGGGAAGAGGGTGACGTATTTCCCAAGATTCACTTCCGCCGATGCATAAAAGGCGATGAGATCTCGGCCATAATCATAATCGTATTGAGCAGACTCCTTTACGTCGTTCTCGTAGTACCCATGGGTCGTCGCCAATTCTTCGTAGTACCTGATCTTCTCGATGTCCGCCTTGTAAAAGAAGTCATCTATGCCCTCATTCCCGGATAAGAATTCGCCTACGTCATAATTTTCGTCTTCAAACAAAAAGGCCCGGATTCCCAGATTCTGATCCAGGTTTTCTAAGCCCAGATCGGTCCAGAGGGAGTCTTTCAATACCCGCACGAACTGTTCGCCCACAAAATTCCGGTCTGGCTGACTGAAGAACTGGGTTTCATCATTGTCCCGCACTTCGCGGACATATTTGCCCCCAAATTTGAAGGTGCCCGAAATGCTTTTGGAAAGGCTGAACGGCACCTGAAAGTTCAGCACGGCCGCTTGGGCAACTTCCACCACATCCCGTTCGAGGGTAAAAAATCTGGTGGATCGCTTGGCATTTTGCCCCTCGATGATTTCTGCCGCATTGATCAGTTCACTGGCTGTGGCTTGCAAGGGATCTTCCAGGCTTGGGGTCGTAAAACCAGCCTCGTTTTGGGCAATCCCCACGTCCATTCTTAGGTCGCCGGGGGTGTATTGGCGTGAGATGGAATTGGAGAGGGAGAAATCCATGCTGAAGAAGGAAAATTTGAATTCCCCCTGAAGGGCATTGCTCAGCATCGTATTGCTCAGTGCTCGATCTGCCGCAAAGGCCGACCATTGGTTTCCGATGAGTCCCAGCGAATTTTGCTGCTCTATCTGCGTTTGGGACAGATTGCTGACGAAATTATTCATGAGCAAAGAGCCATTGGCAAATTGATAGTCCAGAATGAGGCCCCCGCCCAATCTTTGTCGGTCGGTCACCCGATCACTGATGCTCACATTGTTGAGGTCGATCGGGATGAAGCCTTCCTCCAAGATGTCCTCTTCGTTGAGCGCATATCCGGCATTGAGGATGTCGGCGTTTCGGTTGAAATTGTCCAGATATCCAGAGAGTTGAATCCCCAACTTTTTCTGAAAAAATCGCCTACTCATCGAACCATTTACCCGGTAGTTTCCATAGGTCTCGCCAGTGGAGCCATATCCTCCTTGCAGCGAGAGATTGCCTTTGAATTCGTCTGGAGCGGGCGCAATTTTCAAGTTCACCGTCCCACCCACGGCATCTGCATCCATGTCCGCGGTCAAGGCTTTGGTGACTTCAATCCCGCTGAGGATGTTGGGAGCGATCATGTTCAAATCCACACTCCGGTTGTTGCGGTCGGTGGACTGCATGCGGACTCCATTGACCATGGTTACGTTATACTGCGGGGAGATGCCCCGGACCGCGACCTTCTGCCCCTCTCCGCCGCTTCTGATCAAGGACAAACCGGGGAGCCTCGCTACGGATTCCGCAGCATTTGCGTCAGGTACATCTCGGATGCGGTCCGCTGATACCACATTTTTGATGGTATTGGAAGCCAACTGCTCGTTGATCGCAGACATCTGCCCGGAAACCTGGGCCGAAATTTCCACTTCTTCTCCTTGATATTCTGAATAGGCCAATTCTACTTGTACTTCGAGGGTTTCTCCCGCAACCACCGTGACCGGAATCGACTTCTCCAGGTATCCGATGTACGTGGCAATCAATTGATACTCCCCAGCAGGAACTTGATACATGGTGAATTCTCCATCCTCGTTGGAGGAGCCGCCAAGACTGGTGCCTGCCAATTGGAGTTTGACAAAAGGAAGGATTTCACCAGAGGCTTTGTCTATCACCTTCCCGCGAATCGTTCCGGTTCCGGCAGGCCGCTTCCTAGGGGTGGGAGGCACGGCAATCAACTGTTCTGCCTGATGCATGACGTTGTTCAGATTGGTTGACACGTCATCGGTATTTTTTTGCACGTTCAGCGATTCACTCTCTTCCAATTTCTCGATTTGACCCAATTTGCGGGCTATTTTCCGAATCCTTCTCTGGCTGGCTTGATCTTCTTTGAAGACGATGTAATACTTGTCGGTGAGTTGTTTGTATCGCAATCCAGTCTTGTCCAGCGCACGATTGACCG
>JBCCCJ010000748.1:0-3950 GCA_039033615.1 Bacteroidota bacterium | reverse complement strand
CACTGGGGACAAAAATGGTCTCTGATCAAATCTTTGATTGATCTTGGCCCCCTTCTCCTCTATCTCCTCCTTTCCAGCGGTCTTGGCTATTTCCTCTCGGCCCAATCATCTTTTCCCATCACCTGAGAAAATCAGAAATGGTGAATTTTCCCATGACCTGAGAATTAAGTGTCCAAACCTCAATAAGGACAGGAAATCAGGAGGGTAGGAGGCCGATTCATACAATAAAGGGTAAGGGAAAGCTAGATTTGGCTTGCGTACTCTCCTGCATAGTCAGTACTTTTGAGCCACGTTCTTCTTCCCGACTCCCTTTCTAATTTGACACCGATCCATTCTCTACATATGCGCGCACTGAACCCTTTGGCCCTTTGTAGCCTTTGTTACTTGTTCATCGCTCCTGCTCTATTTGCTCAACCGGTCGCTGATTTCACTTCGAATAAAACGACAGGCTGTGCACCTTTTCCCTTGGTAGTGAGCTTTCAAGACCTATCTACTGGTGCACCAACCAGTTGGTTGTGGGATTTTGGCGATGGCTCTGGAACGAGTTCCTTGCAGAATCCGACCTATACCTTCAGCAATCCAGGCTGCTATGATATCACCCTTACTGCCACCAATGGAGTCGGGAGCAATAGCATCACCCAGACCTGCTACATCGAAATTTTTGGCCAGCCTCTCCCGGATTTTACCGTAGACATTGCCGAAGGCTGTGCGCCTTTGACGGTCAATTTGACAGACAATACCATCGCCAACGCTCCTAGCATCACCAGTTGGTCTTACACCCTATCAAATGGAGCGACTTCTACGGATCCCAATCCGACCTTCAGCTTTTCGACAGGTCCGGATACGATTGGGGTAGTTCTTCAGGTGACCAATAGCAATGGGTGCCTGAATACGCTGGTTTTACCAGAAGTTATTTTGGTGCAGGAAGCTCCCATACTCGACTTTGCAGTGGATGTCAATTCTGCCTGTGACGCGCCTTTGACCGTCAACTTCACCAACAATACCCAGGAAAATGGTGCGAACAACATCGCCTATAACTGGTCGTTTCCCGGCGGTTCCGTGCCAGGAGGGGGAAATTCTTTTGTGGGTACCCCTCCCCCGCCGGTGACTTATTCCAGTGATGGACAATTTGATGTAAGTCTGGAACTGGTCTCGCAAAATGGTTGTGCTGATACCCTTGTCATTTCCAATATGGTTGGAATTGGCGGAGTAACGGCAGCCTTTACCGCAAGCTCTACCCAGGTTTGCCTCGGAGATACCATTACCTTCACCAATACTTCTCTTGGGGGAGTAACCAGTTTGGGATGGAATTTTGGAGAAAATGCTGGGATAGACGCCACGGGCCAAGTAGTAGAATATGTGTACAGCACCCCTGGTCAATATGCGGTAACGCTGCAGGCCGATAATACAGATTGCGGAGACACCTTGACCCAGACCAACTTCATTGAGGTATTAGCTAGTCCTACGGCTGCCTTTTCCCCAAGTCAAGTCCTGGACTGTCAACCCGGAAATCCCATAACTTTTACAGATCAATCGGTAGGCGCTTCCGGTTGGTTGTGGGATTTTGGAGACGGATCTGCCGGATCAGTCCAGCAAAGTCCTGCTCATACCTTCACTTCTTTTGGAGTTTTCTCTGTTTGCCTGACCATCACCAATCCTTCCGGTTGTGTAGACAGCATTTGTACCGATATTACGATCGCCCCACCTACTATCAACTTTTCTCTTGATCCGGACGAGGGTTGTGCGCCCTTGACGGTTCAGCTGACTGATCAGAGCACTTCTCCAGTTGATCCCATCACTGGTTGGGACTGGGATTTTGGTTCGCCTGGCGCGGTTCCTCCCACTTCTACCCAACAAAATCCGACTGTCACCTACCCTGATTCAGGGACGTATACCATCGAACTGATTGTAACCACCAATAATGGCTGCACGGACACGCTTACGCTCAACAATGCCATAGAAGTCGGGAATCCTCCCAATGCAGACTTCACCTGGGACAAGGACACGGTCTGCATCAACGAAGCCATTACGTTTTCGGCCATAGAAACCAATCCTACTTGGGAATATCTATGGGACTTCCAATATGCAGCCCCTGGCTTGTTCGCTCCGATGGAAGACACCACGATCACCATCTATCCTGATACCGGCCTTTTCGCAGTTGCCCTCATCATCAATAACAATGGCTGTCGAGATACGATGATCAAACCGGATTTGATTTTCGTCTCTCCTCCACTGGCCCAGTTTTCAGTCAGTGATAGCATCATTTGTTCCCTTCCAGCCAATGTGGTCCTTACGGATAACTCCCTCGGTCCAGCCGATGTGTACGAATGGCAAGTGAATGGTCAGTTTTACTCTAACTCGGCCAATCCGCCGGACTTACTCATCAATAACACAGGAGCTTATCTAATCACCCAAATCATCACCAATTCTCTCTCCGGCTGTTCGGACACCTTTGAGGTTCCGATTGTCGCAGGTAATCCGGTCGCTAATTTTACTTCCCCCGATACATTTGGCTGTCGGCCTTATGATGCGAGTTTTGTTAACCTAGCCCAGAACCAGGTGCTTGTTCAATGGAAATTTGACATCACTTCCCTAGGTACAAATTCTCAAGCCGTTTCTCCTACCTACACCTATCCAGATACTGGGGTGTACACAGTGCGGATGATTGCCATTGATGCGATCGGTTGTCGGGACACCTTGATTCGACAGGATTATATTGAAGTCATAGGGCCGTATGCGGGCTTTGAAGCCATTCCCATCGGCGCTTGCCCTGGAGATTCCATCCAATATTTTGATACCACCATCACGACCTCTGCAAGCACTCCCGTTGCATGGTCCTGGGATTTTGATGACGGTAGCCCCGGCAGTACGCTTCAAAATCCTTTTCATACCTTCGCAACCCCTGGTTTTTATGACATTACGCTAGTCGTAACTGATAGTGAAGGGTGTACCGATAGCCTCACCAAGGTAGACTACACCCGTATTACCTTCCCCAATCCGCAATTTCTCGTCAATGATTCCAGCACTTGCGAGGGTAATCTCTTGAACTTTGAGAGCTACTCCAATGGTGCTGGCCTCCAGTACTTTTGGGATTTTGGAGACGGAAATATCGATTCGGTGCAAAACCCAACCTATGCGTTTTCTGATACGGGATACTATGAGGTAACCTTGGTCCTCACAGACATCAATGGTTGTGTCGATTCCCTGGTTCAGGATTCCTTCATTTACATTGAACCTTTTACGGCAAACTTTGGGGGAGATCCTCTGTTGGGGATTTGTCCTCCACTTAGTACTCAATTTGAAGATTCAACCACCGGGAATGTGGCAGGCTGGACTTGGGATTTTGGAGACATCTTTGGAGGAAGTACCCTGCAGGATCCGGGTCATGTATATCTGGCTCCGGGAGACTATGATGTGACCTTGATTGCTACCCATGAAGATGGCTGTCAAGATACCCTGGTGAGGGAAGATTATGTATCCGTAGCAGGTCCAAATGGCATCTTTGTGTTTGACACTACCGAAATATGCCTGGGAGATACCATTTGTGTAACGGCCATTGCGGACGGTGCCATTTGCGCTGCCTTTGATTTTCGGGATGGCTTTGTGGACAATTTGTGTGGGCTGAGTGGAGTTCAGGATACCATCACCTATTGTTATGCGTACACCACTCCGGGAGATTTCTCTCCAGTAGTCATTTTGGAAGATGCCCAAGGCTGTGTGTTTACCCTCAGTTCTGTGGATACCCTTACCGTTCACGGTTTGCCTACCACCATGATTGTCCCTCAGGATACCGCAGGCTGTTCTCCTTTTTCCTTGACATTTTCAGATTCTACGGTACTGGCAGACACCACCTTGGGGAGCTGGCTTTGGACCTTTGGGGACGGAGATTCAGCCTTTACCGCCACCCCTTCTCACACCTATTTTGGGGATACCACCTACCAAGTGTATTT
>JBCCCJ010000747.1:0-3951 GCA_039033615.1 Bacteroidota bacterium | reverse complement strand
ACAGGGAACAGGGAATCCCGCAAGCGGGACTTCGCTTCGCTCAGCAGGGAACAGGGAAATTTGAAAAATCCGAAGGACTCACGCAAATCCATGTGAACCTTGTTGAACGAAGTGAAATCCCGAGAATCGGGAAAATCTGGTCCTTGAAAATGTGAACCTTGAACCCTGAAATATGAACCTTGATTAAGGGATCCACTTGATATCTTTGAAGTCAGGCTTCCGCTTTTCCAAAAAGGCATTCCGCCCTTCCTTGGCCTCTTCCGTCATGTATGCCAACCGAGTCGCGTCTCCGGCGAATACTTGCTGCCCGACCATGCCAACATCGGGGAGGTTGAAAGCGAACTTGATCATTTTGATAGAAGTCGGTGACTTGGCGAGGATTTCCTGTGCCCACTGGTAGGCGGTGTCTTCCAATTCTTCGTGGGGCACCACGGCATTGACCATACCCATGTCAAATGCCTCCTGAGCAGAATAGTTGCGACCGAGGAAGAAGATTTCCCGGGCCCGCTTTTGTCCCACCATTTTGGCCAAGTACGCAGAACCATAGCCCCCATCGAAGCTGGTCACATCTGCATCGGTCTGTTTGAAAATGGCGTGTTCTTTACTTGCCACAGAAAGATCACAGACCACGTGCAAGCTGTGTCCCCCCCCTACGGCCCAGCCAGGCACGACCGCAATCACGACTTTGGGCATGAAGCGAATCAGCCGCTGCACTTCCAGGATGTTCAAGCGTGGCATGCCATCGGTATCCACGTATCCCTGGTGTCCACGCGTGCGCTGGTCGCCACCGCTACAAAAAGCATATCCTCCATCCTTGGGAGAAGGGCCTTCGCCTGACAAGAGCACCACCCCGATGGAAGTATCTTCCCGGGCATCGAGAAAGGCTTCGAAGAGTTCGCCTACCGTTTGAGGGCGGAACGCATTCCGAACTTCTGGCCGATTGAAGGCAATCCGGGCGACACCGCCGGATTTTTTGTAGGTGATATCCTGATATTCCTTGACGGTTTTCCACTCAATATTGCTCATGGGGTCTGATTTGGGATAACAATTCGACCACAAAAATAGCAAAAAAATCGCCCTTGCCAGAGAGAATCCGGCAAGGAACGACCAATTCAGAACTACTAGCTTACATGATAATCATGGGCTTGTGCCTCAACTTACGAGGAGTAGGCGATCTGAAAGACGTCAATCTTGCGGAATCAGACTGTTAGGTGTAGCTTCGCAATTACCCCCCTTTGCAGGTGAAGTCTACATCGCCATCTCTCCGTCTCCCTCGGTCGATTGAGGGGCAGCGGTCAGCTGGAGAATTTCCTCCGCAAAGGAGAAGGTACCAGTCTTCACTTCTTCGTACGCTTCTGATTTTTCTGGATTACAGATCACGTGAACCCCTGCGGTAGGGAAGGCTTCTTTGCGTTTGACTTCGGCTGGGGTTCCCAATTGATCAAACATCTCCAACATGGCCGATACCATCACCGTTGGGTCTTGGTTTTCTTCGTCTTTGTAATAGTAGGCCAAATAGACTGGCGCTTTCACCGCCCCAAAAGTTGCTGGATTCATGCCATAATCAAGCAGATTCTGCAATTCTACCATGGCTTCGATCCGGTATTTGTTGAACCAGTATTTGTTGGAATAGGCATCACCTTCCCATTCGTTATAGTCAGAACCCGTAACCTGACGAGCAATTTGGAAGCCCCAGGGACCAGAAAGCATTCCTGCCGCAGGATTGTTGATCTGAATGTTGGGGCTGTACAGAATATGCGCTGCGATGGCCGGATCTTCACCCAGCATCAAAGACAATGTCCCACCGGTCGAGGTACTCATCAGAATGACTTGTTCCCCGAGTTGCTTGCCAATCGCGAGAGCCTCTTGTGCCGTAGCATACACGCTATCTGCCCGATAATTCAGCAAGGGTTCCTCTGAAACAAGCCCGTGTTCGTGCAGGCGAGCGAGGAAGAGATTGCAGCCGTAGCGATCCGCAAAGGCTCGGGCGATATCGCCTCCTTCTTCTCTGGAAGCACTGAACCCATGCAGGTAGACCACTGCGTATTGCGTTTTTTGTGGAGTAGAATCCGCCCAGACGATCATGGCTTCGTTGTCTGGCTTGACGGGAGCTTTGGCTTCCTGTTCCCCAATCCAGGTTTCCAGGGAAGTCAACTGGGCAGGCACCGCAGGCAATTCTTTGGAGACAGCAGGAGGTTCAGGAGAAGGGCCGAGGAAGAAGCCGCCAATCAGTAGAACCACAATCAGGATGAGGGCACGAAATACGATTTTCATAACGATGAAATAGGGGAAGAAGAGAAGTGCGTGAGAAATGCAAAGCTAGGAGTTTTTTTGCAAGTCCTCTCATTAAGAGCGTTGATGAGGATAAGGACACTTTGGTAGCCATTCTGAAATGGAGGGGATTGACCAGATGGAAACCTTTAGCGGATAGGTGGAGAGCGGATGAAAAAGATCGAAATGGATCAAGAAAACATCCTATCAATTCTGATGCATCTTGTCTGTTTTGATCAGTTGGCAGTTGTGTCCCACCCCCTAAACCAGCTGTATTCCATAGATAATCCGACCTGCTGAGAGAAGGCGGGAATGAATGGCCCTCGCTCCTTGTCTCATAGTAGGATCTGATCTTTTGTCTTGCTTTTGGGAAGGAAGGAGGCGGGGAGAATGGAGCATTTTTGGTAAGGAAGCCGACTTTTTCTCAAAAAAAACTCCCCTCGACCAACCTTTCTTCTCAGAGTTACGTGCTGGTACCAATCGCATGATGTTGAACTCTCTCTCCGACCATAACGATCTCAAGTCACTGTTGAAGGCTTGTCGCAAAGGAAAACCTGAAGCTCAGGAACGTCTGTATCGGCAATTTTTTGGCTATGCCATGGGAATTTGTCTTCGCTACGCTCGTACGCGTGAGGAAGCGCAGGAAATCGTCAATGATGGTTTCATGAAGATCTTCACCCAGTTGGACAAGTTCCAGCAGCACGGGGCGTTCAAAGGCTGGCTTCGGAGAATCATGATCAACGCGTCGATTGACCATTTTCGAAAGCATCAGAAACACTATAACGGACAAGATATCGCACAAATCTACGATCTGACCATCCCTTCGGAAGGGGTTGGCCGCCTGGGAGAACAAGAATTGATTCGCCTGGTGCAGAAACTACCTCCTTCCTACCGAGTAACCTTCAATTTGTACGTCATGGAGGGCTACAAACATCACGAGATCGCCAAGCAATTGGGGATCAGTGAAGGCACCTCCAAATCCAATTTGGCCAAAGCCAGACAGAAATTGCGGGCGATGTTACGGAAAGTAGATCCAGATAAAGCCGAAGCATATGGATGATCAGCAACTAGACCACTTGTTTCAGGATCAACTGACAGAATACACCGATCCAGGTTCAGCAGATGCAGGCTGGGCGGGCATGCAGTCCCGAATGGTCGCATCTCCGGTACCCAAAGTCGTTGCCTTACAGCAATGGTTATATGCCGCCGCCGCTGCCGTGGCTGTGCTGGTCGGAGTGAACATTTGGCTCTGGACCGAAATCGGAGATCAAGGCTCTTTGCAGGGTTCGGGGGGTACAGACCAAATCTCAGCTGGTGGCGTTGACTTGGATTCGATCCAAGCGCCCGATCAAGCAGCAACTCGTAACCCCGAATTGTATTCGGCCCAAACTCCCAATCAAGTTCCAACCCGTAGCGCCGAATTGAATTCGGCCCAAATTCCCAATCAAGGCTCAACCCGTAGCGTCGAATTGAATTCGGCCCAAGGTTCAGAATCCGCTGCCCAAGCCTCAACCCACATCTCTGAATCTCATTCAGTCCCAATCGCACTTGCTGAAACAGATATCCCAGAGCGCTCTCAGCAGAATCCATTGGCCCAACCTCCAACGAATGAAGTACCCCCCATCACCGACCTGACGACGGCTTGGGAGCGAGAAGTACCCGCCCATCAAATATTCAATT
>JBCCCJ010000746.1:0-3952 GCA_039033615.1 Bacteroidota bacterium | reverse complement strand
GGGAGGCTTTTTTTGACGAAGAACTGGGACGAAAGAACAAGTGAAAAGGTCCAAGTTATTTTTTGAGTCTCACTTAGGTGCGCCCCAATTCGTAGGCCAGGAAATCTCCAGAATCAATTTCCGGATAGGGTTCCGTGGCTTGATGGAATAGATATACCCAGCAATACAAAGTCTCACCCGAGTCTTTCTGGACGGGCAATACTTTCCGAATGAATAGGCTGTTCTCCCAATCCCCTTCTTCAAAGCCTTCATAGCCATCCAGCACTTCCAATACCTTCTCTACCTGATCCAGCTTCAGAATGTCTCCTTTGATTCGGATGGGACTTTTGGGATCAAAGACCGCACCTGGGTAAAAATCCACCTTGAATAAACGCCCTCTGATGCTGCCTCGGCCCACTTTTTCGCTTTTTTTCTTCACAAAGGCGGACATCAGATTCTCCGATCCTTTCAATAGCGTTCCATAAACAAAGAGGTAGGACGATTCAGTCATGGCGGAATGGGCTGGCATTCAGAGACAGCAGCAATATGAAAATTTTTGTTGGATTTGAGAAGTCGCCCCCCGCTTTGCTCCTCCACCTTCGGATCAGTCCCATTCAATCATTCTGCCAACTCAATGAGGGTCCAACCTGCCCCGCCCTGGTCTTCAGGCGCGTCAGACATGTCCACCACATACGGTAGTTTGTGCAATTGAGAGCGAATCGCTTCTCTCAAGGCTCCCGTGCCTTTGCCATGCAGCAAACGAAGGGATCGGAAACCAGCCAAATGTGCTTCGTCCAACCATCTTTCCACCGCAGGAAGGGCTGCTTCTACCCGCAATCCCATGATGTTTTTCTCCAGGGACACCTTCATATTTTTGGTTGAAAGGCTGGTGCTGGCAGCAGTCGTTTTTTCTGCCTTAGGGGGAACAATTCGAACCAATTGATCCAGCTTGACGGTCAAGCGCATGCCTCCAGTGCTCACAATGGCGCGTTTCCCTTGTACCTCTTCCAATTGCCCATACGTCTGAGATTGCTTCCACTTTACCCAGCTTCCTACTTCCAGGGGCTGATCTGGTAAGGGATCGAGCGGATTGGGACCCGCTTTCTTCACCGGCTTGCTGCTCTTCTTTTTCCCTTTGGGCGCATTTTTTCGCTTGGCAGCAGGACTTTCTTCTCGGCTCACTGGCTCTTCCGGTTCCAACTCTGGCGCAGAAGCGGCGAGGGCTTTTCGCAGTTGGAGGGTTTTCTCTTTTTCGGCTTCTGCTTCCCTGATTTCGCGGATGGTTTGCTCAATCCGCTTATTGGCCTGTCGGATCAGTTCCTTGGCCTCCTGCTTGGCTTCCCGAAGCAGTTTTTTGCGCTCCCGCTGAAGTTCTTTGTCCGAAGCATCATGCTTGTCCAACAAGCGATCCAACTTGTCTGAACGCCGTTGATTTTCCGCCAAGAGCCGATTGAGCTTTACGTTTTTTTGCTCCAACTCTTTCAGTAAGCGCTCCGAATCTACCTCCTCGGTGCCCACTTTTTTGCGGGCATTGCGGAGGATGCTGGGGTGAACGCCGACTCGCTTGGCCATTTCAAAGGCGTAACTTCGCCCCGGAAGGCCTTCGATCAGGTGAAAGGTAGGCCGCAATTCTTCGGTATCGAACTGCATGGCTCCATTGATCAGGCTAGAAGTATTGGCTGCATAATCCTTGAGGTTCCCGTAGTGGGTGGTGATGATTCCCATCGCACGCTGGCGCACAAAACGCTCTAGGAAAGCCTCTGCTATCGCGCCTCCTTGTTTGGGATCGGTACCACTTCCGAATTCATCCACCAAAAATAAGTCGTTCTCCCGCATGTGATCTCCCATTTGCCTCCACTGAAACAAGCGCGAGGTATAGGTACTCAAATCACTGTCCACCGACTGTTCGTCGCCGATATCCAGAAACAGCGAATCAAACAGGCGAAACTCCGAGCCTTCATCTACCGGAACCAGCAAGCCACTTTGGAGCATCAACTGCAACAAGCCCACGGTTTTCAAAGCCACCGATTTCCCTCCCGCATTCGGCCCGGAGATCAACAGAATTCGATACTTAGGCGTCAAATTCAGGTCCAACGGGATCACAGGAAAATCCTCTTCCTTGGCCCGAAACATCAGCAAGGGATAGTAGGCGGTTCGCAGGCGAAGTCGTTTACCCGTTGGGTTGACCTGGGGCGCAATCCCATTGAGTGCTTGCGCTTGTCTGGCCTTCCCCCGGATCACATCCAGTTGAATCATCAACTCATGAAAGTGGAGTAAATCAGCCAAATGCTCCCGTATGCCTGCTGACGCCTGCTGCAGAATCCGAATCAATTCATTTTGTTCCTCGATCTGAAGCTCCCGCAAGCGATTGTTGAGGGGCAGGGCTTCTGCTGGCTCCAAATACACTGTTCCGCCAGATTGAGACACATCCTGCACAAACCCAGGCACTCTGCCTTTGGCTTCGGCCCGGATGGGGATCACCAAGCGTTCGTTTCGAAGACTGATCTCAGACTCTTGGGTCCAATTGTTTTCCTGAGCCTGGCGGAGAATTTTCCCAAGCGTAGAACGAAGGCTGCTAGCCGTTTTTTTCATTCCCCGACGAATTCGGAGGAGTTCTGGAGAAGCGTCGTCCCGAATGTTGCCATTTTCATCCAATATCCCGGCAATCAATTGGATCAACTGATGCTGAAAACCATGTCTTTGAACCAATTGGACCAATTCCGGATAATCCTCTTCTTTGTCCTTAAAGAAAGATCGAACCGCCGCGATGCCTTTCAGCCACCGCAATAGGCGAAACATTTCCTGGCTACTCAACCAGTTGCCCTGGACTTCTAGTTTCTTCAGGTATCTCCCTACCGCCACAAATCCTTGGGTAGGGAAAGTGGATTCGACTTCCAGAATTTCTTTGAATTCTGAGACCCGTTTCAATTCAGGTAAAAGCCATTCAGGATTTGTTTGAGGAACAATCTCGCTTACTCGCGCCTTCGCTTCTTCACTCACTACCCGTTTGCTCAGATCGGCCAGGATCAAATCGAATCCCAGCTTTTCAAACGTATGTGCATTGTAGCACTTCATCACGATTTTTTCTCAGGAAGTTTTTTCTTGGTCAAATCTTTGGGTTTGGCATCTGGCTGAGCGTGACGTTTTTTCATCCGCTCCGGAACGTCGATGTCCATCTCCATGTTTTCTAGATCTTTGAGGACGTGAGTGTAGATGGAATCAAGGCCTACCGGATGCTTGAGGTAATACTCATAGGTCTGCCAAAAAGTTTCTTTTTCCACCCCATACTTTTCAAAAATATTCGCATATAAATCCTCTCGCTTGATTTTCCGGTGAAGCAGAGGTCCTCCATTCTGATCGGCCATCGCATCTGCAAGGTGGATATCTATCAGAATATCCTTCATTCCCTCCATGGAAATCAATTGTGGTTGTGCTTCTTCAGCGCAACTCAGGAGTCCCAGTAAGACCAGAATTCCCAGGATCCATAGGGACGAATAACCTTTCATATTATCAGACGCTTATGGCAAAGATACCAACTATTTTTGCTTCAAAGGGGGGAGAATGGAGCAAATGGTTGGTCCACGAGCATTGGCGTTGCACAGGTCATCTTGGCGTGCGCACATACACCCAGCGTTCTGCGGCTACCAATTTCCCTTCATTGGTGACGCCTCTGGCCAAAATTCGATACCAACCCGGATGATCCCCCAACACCACCGGAAATTCACTTTCGGTGGACGCAGAAAGGAAAAAGGAAGGCTGCCAGAATATCGTTGGCCGAAGTTCCGGGAGGCGATCTTCTCCGACTTCTGTTGGATCAGGTTCTGTCGGTTGAAAAAAGCGATTGGCGTAAAATCCCTCCACTTCGACGATGTGGCGGGAATTCAACAGAGAGGGAGGCGTTTTGCCATCTTTGGTTTCCAGGTGCACCACTCCCCCATTCCCCGCCCGACCAAAATATTCCTGGATGGCTTCG
>JBCCCJ010000745.1:0-3955 GCA_039033615.1 Bacteroidota bacterium | reverse complement strand
CTCGTGGCTCTCGGTAACCCATGGCTCTCGCGCGTTTGTAACGGGTGAGAATCAAATGCCGGAGTTTGTACCTCCATTGCGTTTCATAGAAATGAAATTCGGTTAAGATTTACTTCATGGCCTCATCAAAGGTAGGCTATCAAGAGTTACAAACTCTCCTACTTCCTACTCACACGTTGCAAACGCGTGAGCGCATATTGAGAAGAAGCCTTTCCTAGAGGATTCCGAATCCCATTTGGATCTACTACTCCTTCAAGTGACAGCGCTCCACCTCGCCATTTCCTGCGATGAGAAAGGCATATCGCTGAAGATCAATAGCAGTCTTTTCTGGCAACAGGGAATGATTCAACTCGGTTACCTCCAAGCGATCCGTTCCTTTCCAAGAAACTTTGGAAGCATATTGCTGGGTCTGGGCGGGGCCTGGCTGGCAATTTTCTCCTAATAGGCGTTGATCGATGATGCGTTTCCCGTCTGTTGTCAGCAGGAAAAAGGAGGTGCATAAGCTGCTCTCTTGCTTCAGAATCACCGCCTGAATTTGGTCATTCACTTGCCATGCTGATTCTCCGCGAAAGTTGCCATAAGCGTGGGCCAGTAAGGTATGCTCCTGGATCAATTCTGGCGAAAGCTCGATGCCTTCGACCAACAATTCCCAAAACCAGCCAAAATCAACGGATTCCAATTGGGAAGCAGCGGCATGAGACCCAGAGACTGCTTCAAAATCTGAGGAAGGCAATGCACTGGTTTCGGTGCTCCGACAGCCAAACGCGAACACAAACAGGACGATGGAAACGTAGGAGAGAAGTTTCATTTTTGGAGCTTGAGGTGTATGTGGTGTTGAGACGTACCGACAAGCACAAAAGTAACGGCGCCTGGCTCAATAAATTGCTTCCTTGAATAAGTGCGAGGCTTCACCGAGAAAGCGCATGCATTGAATCAAAAAAAGCCGTCCCCCGAGGGAGACGGCTACACACAACGCGTATTCAACAAAAATTACTACTTCATATGGACATCTGTTGATTCAAGCGGGAGCTTACAAGCCGAATGCGTAGTAATAGCTGCCAGGGTAGGCTTGATACTGGCCTTCCAACATGACGCCTCCCTCTTTGCCATCCAGCATTTTTTCGATCTCTGCTACACTCCCCACTTCTTTGCCATCTATTCGGGTGATGACAAAGCCTTCTTTCAGATCAGTTTGGCGAGTTACCTTCCCTGGAAAAACCCGGCTGACTTTCACCCCTTGCTTCAATCCCATCTCTCTCAGTTCTGTTTTGGACAATTCTTTCAGTTCCAGTCCCAATTCGTTCCACAAATCCTTGGCTGGTCGGGCAGCAACCTCTGTGGTCCCAGCTTGATTTTTGAGGGTAACGGGCAGGAATCGCTCTTTGCCATCGCGGTTGATGGTCAGTTCTATTTGATCCCCGGGTCGATGCGCTCCAATAGCAGCTTGCAATTCAGAAGCGGTCGTTACTTCTTGTTCGTCCACGGCGATGATCACATCTCCAGTCTGGATTCCGGCAGCTGCCGCAGCACTGTTATCCAAAAGGCTGTCCACGTACACGCCATCGTTCAGCTTGAGATCTTCCGCTTTGCTCAGGTTGGCATCCACATTTCTGATAATAACTCCTAAATAGCCGCGCTGCACCGTTCCAAACTCAATCAGATCCTGCACCACTTTTCGGACCAATTGGGTAGGAACCGCAAAAGAATATCCGCTATATGAGCCCGTAGGACTCGCAATGGCGGTATTGATCCCAATCAGTTCGCCTTGCAGATTCACCAACGCTCCTCCACTATTGCCGGGGTTTACTGCCGCATCGGTCTGAATGAAGGATTCAATGGCTGCTCGGTCGCGGAGGATGTTGATGTTTCGAGCTTTGGCGCTAACAATGCCAGCCGTAACCGTAGACGTCAGATTGAAAGGGTTGCCAATTGCCAACACCCATTCCCCTACTCTTACCTCGTCGGAATTTCCCATTTGGACGGAAACCAAATCCGGGGCTTCGATTTTCAGTAGTGCCAAATCTGTGGAAGGGTCCGTTCCTACGATTTCCGCCTTAAAACTGCGATTGTCATTCAACACGACCTCCACGTCATCGGCCCCGTCAATCACGTGATTGTTGGTTACAATATATCCGACCTCGGTTACGATCACCCCAGAGCCAGAGCCAATATTTGGCTGAGGTTGGCTTTGACCAGGCCCTTGTTCGAAGAACCTTTCGCCGAAGAAATCCCGAAATGCTTCTGGAATTTGCTGGTTCTGGCGATTTCCTTTGGGGCGAAGTTGGGTCGATTTGATGTGCACCACCCCTGGCATGACTTCCGCTGCTGGTACCGAAAAGTCCAGCATATTGGCGTCTCCAGGATAGCGACTGGAAACGGTCGGTAGATTGTCGTAATGCTCTACCCTGAATACCTGTTCCTCCGGTTGGTCCACCATTTGGAACAATCCCATCGTGAATGCGCTGCCAAGCATAGCAGAAAGCACAATGACAGCGATTTTTTTCATATCTCTCATGGTTTTTGTTATCCGAGTTATTGGTCTGTTTGTCTGCTTCGAATTACGCCAACAGCTTCTTAATAGATTCCCAAAGGAGTGTTAAGGGCTTGTTAATGGGGAAAAAATGCTCCAATTTCACCCAAAATTTCCCCGCCCAATGAAGCGAATTTCGATCTGTATTTTTCTCATTATCAGTCTTTTTACCGCTAGTCTGACTGCCCAGTCCCTGAATAGCAAACAGTTGGATGGCGTCATCAACAGTCAGTTACCACAGACCTTGTATCTCCATCGGGAGTTTGCCCGCCTGCCCAATGATGCCGCCATTCCAGAGGATATGCCAGCCAATATTGAGTGGTTGGAGAAGCAGTTTGGGAGAAGGGGCTTTGAAATGAAGCGCTTGGAAACCGGGAGCATTCCCCTATTATTGGCGGAGCAAAAGAGTGAAGCCGCCGATGCCCCGACAGTACTGATGTACTTTCATTTCGATGGACAACCCGTCGATCCTACCAAATGGGACCAGCCTGACCCTTTTGAACCAGTGTTGAAAACTCAATTGCCAGATGGAAGTTGGCAAGCCCTCTCCTATGATCGCTTGAGAGAAGAAATCAATCCTGAATGGCGCATTTTCGGCCGAGCAGCAGCAGATGACAAAGGCCCCATCTTGATGTTGCTCCGTGCCCTGGACCTCATGCGTCAATTGGAAAAGTCCTTGCCTTTTCATCTCAAAGTCCTCTTGGATGGAGAAGAAGAAAAGGGTTCCAAAGGCTTATTGCAAAGCCTCAAGCTACACCAATCCTTATTTGCAGCGGATCATTTCCTGATCCTAGATGGCCCGGAACACATGTCCCGCAAACCGACCTTGACCTTTGGCTGTCGGGGGATTGCCCGGGGAGAACTGACGGTGTACGGGCCTGCCACTCCTCAGCACAGTGGGCATTATGGGAATTATGCGCCCAATCCTACCTTTCGATTGGCCCAATTGCTCAGCAGTATGAAGGCTCCAGATGGGAAGGTATTGGTAGCAGGCTATTACGAACAGGTTCAACTCAGTGCGGCTGAAAAGAAGCAATTGGCGGCCATCCCCGCGGTACCAGAACTGATGCGGAAACAGCTAGGCATTGCTGCGGCAGAAGCGGTAGGAGATTCCTACCAAGAGGCGCTTCAATACCCAACCCTCAACATCCCGGCCATGGGAAGCGGAGATTTGGGACTCAGGCGGACCATCATTCCGGGGGAAGCCATCGCCAAATTGGAAATGCGACTGGTGAAAGAAACCCCTGGCGATAGCCTCATTCGACTGGTCCGCCAACACATCGAAGGACAGGGATACCTGGTGTTGGATCGGGAACCTAGCCCGACCGAGAGATTGCAATATCCCTTGATTGCCAAATATTCCGGCTCGACCAGTGTCAATGCCTTTCGGACTGACCCCCAATCCCCTACTGGTCAATGGCTCAT
>JBCCCJ010000744.1:0-3956 GCA_039033615.1 Bacteroidota bacterium | reverse complement strand
GATCCTCGCGAAAGTAGAGGGAGGGCAAATGGAATGGGATCTCTCCAGCCTCCTTGGCGGATTGTATTTGTTGCAAGCCTTGGCAGAAGGGCAGGTCATTGGCACCTAGCGGATCATGAAAAAATGAGCTGATCAAATTTTCCCCCTCCCGATTCAAACGGACTTCTGATTTCTGGAGTTCGTTTCTTTTTGAGTAGCGAGCGAAAAAAGAGGCCAATAAACCTTCCGCGCATCTGTAAGAAAAGGGCTTACATCGCGACTGGTAGAGCAAAGATCTGCTGAATATGAAAAAATGGACTTGGAGAATATTGGTCCTTGTGATAGGTGTGCCAGTTCTGCTAGGAACCGGAGTGGTGCTTACTTTGCTGAATCCTGGGTGGTGGTACGATCAGGAAACCACGCTTGGCGGCCTTCGGGTCCATCATCTACAAGACCTCAATGAAACATGGGCGGCGGTGATCGATTCTGCGGTTGCTCTGGTGAAAACCTCTGAATTATATGACTCAGATTGGCCGTTGCACCTGTGTCTGGATGACGGCTCTCCCTTACCAAAGTGGTGGAATCGGATGATGGGGCCTGCCTTTGGGTTTGGATATGCCAACATTGTTGTATTGGGCAGTGAGGCCAAGCCGGAAGAAAATCAAGCCTGGTATGCGGATCGCCTATGGGAATTGGATCGCCTCTTGGCTCATGAAATGATCCACTGCTATCAGTTCAACGCATTTGGCTGGGAAACTCGCTCCACCCCCATCTGGCAGCATGAAGGCTACGCAGAAATCATCAGCAAGGGCAATTGGCCATATGATGACCTGGCCGAAAGTATGACCTGGTACCTGGCAGAGATCGAACAGCACCCCGGAGACAATTGGTTGGTGTTACCCTCTGGGATAGGAGTACCGACGGAATACTATCACCACTATCTGATGGTCAGCTATTGGGTGGAGGGGAAGGGCCTGACGTATCGGGAATTGCTTGCCCAGAATCCTGCTCAGCAGGAAAGCACGCAACAGTTGAATAGCTGGTACGAAGAACAACGAGCTAGGCTTGTTTCGCCGGAGGAGCCGCTGCCTGTGGAGGACGATGAGTCAGCCCCCAAATGATCAAACCTAGCCCGGCCAACATCATGGGAATGCTCAGCCATTGGCCCATGTTGAAGATCATGTCATTTTCAAATGCCTCTTGATTTTCCTTGACCGTTTCGAGCAGAAAACGAGCCAGAAAAGTGAGAACTAAATACAAGCCAGAAAGAAAGCCTTGGTACCGCTGGGCGAAATCTTTTCGGTACAGAAACAGCAGCAAGCCGAAAATCAGAAAGTAAGCAAAGGCTTCATACAACTGAGCAGGATGCCGGGGGATGGGCATTGGGTCTCCTCCATACCCGTAGAAAATGAAGCCCCACGGCACTTCGGTAGGTGCCCCCACAATTTCCTGATTCATGAGATTGCCAATCCGGATCAAGCCACCGCCAACAGAGACCCCCATCACGATGCGATCGCCTAGCCACAGGATGGATTTTTTACTGACCCTTTTGGAGAAAAGCCACCAGGCCAAAAACAAACCGATGCCTCCCCCATGACTGGCTAAGCCTCCTTTCCAGATGAGGGGAATTTCCCACCAGAATTCCTGATAATATTCCCAACCATAGAAAAACACATGCCCCAATCGGGCACCGACTATCGCTCCGATCACCGAATAGATGAGCAAGGGGTCCAACCATTGTGGAGGCTGATTCTCTCTGCGAATTACCCACCGGATGAGTTGAAAGGCCACGGCAAAAGCAGTGGCGAACAACAGTCCATAAAATCGTAAGGTGAATGACCCAATCGGGATGCCGATGGGGGGATTCCAATGGATCACCGATGCAAGGCCGAGCATATTCATTCTTTTCTGATTCGGAGACTTCCACAGTTTCGAAGAGTGGACCGCAACTGCATCGTCTGTCGTCGAATGCCATCATCGACCATGATAGAAGCAGTATTGGGAGGGGTGGTCCCCAGATTATGGGCGTACAGGGTGATGTAATTGTCTCCCTCCTCGAAATCAAATTCAATGGCAATCTGGCGCTTGTTCAATTCATAGTACTCCAGTACCCATTCTCCATTGATGTTGAGGGAAATGGTATCCCGGTCCGCCGCCGCGTGGTCCCAGACATAGACGGTGGCTTTGGTACTACGAATGGTGATGTCGTTCTGCGGTTTGACCTTGCGGTTTTTCAACTTTCTGGGGCTGCCATCGGGATTGTAGGTCAAATTGGGCTCGATGATGGGTTTTCGAGCGGGAGGTTCTGGGCTGATGTCAATCGGGCCTGGAACGGTCGAAATGGTTGCAACAGGGGCGTTGGGCTTGGCATTGCCGCCACATTTGATCACTTGGAGCGGATCGGAGAGGCGTTGGCAATCACCGGAAAAACTCATCACCTGATAATTGCCCGGTTGAGCTACAAGTAGTTGAGCCTTGGTCGCTCCGTTCAAGGCCTGATCGTTGCGATACCATTGATAGGAAACTCCGTCTGTTTCCCGCACAAAGAGGTTCACTGGTTGCTCTCCGCATAACTCCACTGGCTTTCGTTCAAATTGAAAATCCTGCTTTCCATATTTCATCAGAAAGGAATACGAGCCGCTGGTCAAATCCATTTGGGCACCAGGGAAACCATTTCCTTTGCTGATGCCCGCCACCAGGATGTTTCCTTCTGGATCTGCACCTATGGCTGGGAGACTGCCTTCTCCAATTGCTCCTGCATTGTCCTTCCAGAGGATGATTTGCCGATTGAGACGATTGAGTTTGGTGACAAACATCTGATCCCGATCCGTGTAGCCCGCCACATAGACATCTTCGTTGGCGCTGCTAAGTCGGGTCAGTTTGGCTGCTCCATTGGGTTGGAGAAGCTTTCCATTCCAGCCCACTTTTCCGTGGGTACTCATGCGATACAGATCTCGATTCAGGCAAAGGGATACATTACCCTCGCAATCGACCTGAAAATCGCTGGTTCGAAGCCGCGTTCGATCGGTTTGCAGACCTTTTCCCCAAATGACCTGGCCCTCAGGAGAAAATTTCACCACAAAGAAATTGTCCCCTCGTAGACCTGCTCGAAGAATGGGGTCTTCAAAATTAGCGATCAGGCGAAAGCCTCCGGCCAAATACACTTGACCCAAACAATCCACCTGCAGGGCATTGCCAAAGTCATAGGGATATCCATCGACCGCATAGGTTTGTACCCAAAGTAGTTCTCCTCTGGAAGAATGCTTGGCCAAAAACAAGCCATCCCGGGCAGACTTGGTTGGAATGGCATTGGCTCCCAGGTACAAGGTGTCCTCAAAGCGACCACTGCTGTAAATGTTCCCAAGGGGATCTACTGCGAGTCCGATCACTTGTTGCCTGGCTTCTCTGCTAGACCAGAGCAATCGGCCATTTCGGCTGTATTTGCTCAGATATCGGTCATTATCGGCCACGATCACGTATCCATCTGGATCTACTGCCAGGTAGCGATTCCCACTGCTGGCTTGTTCCATTTCTTCAAATGTGGTGGTTTCCCGATAAATGCCTTGACTGAAAAAGCCGTGAATCTGATCCAGATATTTTCCTCGCCGAGCCACACTGCTAAGTAGGTAGCTTTCCCCATTTGGCCCTATCGCCAATTGTTGTAAAAGAGGGGCTCCTCTTTTTTCACGAGGAATTTTATTTGTCCAAAGCCATTGAGGTAAGGTAGGTAGGATGCCATGTACCGTATCTGCTTCCGTATAAATGGTCGGCGGCATAAATCGCTGGAGATTGACTGGGGCAGAAGGCGTGGCACAACTCCCATTCGAAATTCGGACCACATATTCTCCAGATTGCTTGGCCCAAAATACCCGATCTGTGGCAGCCGGAATGTCCAATCCATTCAACAGCCACTGATAAATGGTGCCATTAGAGGTTCTGGCAATCATCTGGATGGAATCTTCCAGGCAGGAACCGAT
>JBCCCJ010000743.1:0-3957 GCA_039033615.1 Bacteroidota bacterium | reverse complement strand
GATCGGCAAAGTCGCCGGGGGGCTTGGGGCAGTTAAATTGCGAGCAAACCGCTGCCGCGGCAGGTTGGTAATCCCCCTCATGAAAGGCGCAAATCACGACGTCGTCGGCTTCGGCAAAGGCGCACACTTCAGCGTGGGTCGTCGTCGAGCTGAGGTAGACAAACTGGAAACACTGACGATGCCGGTTCTCTTTCTCCAGGGGAAAAATGACCCCGGTCAGCACCGCGAGGAGTATGAAAACACCCCTGACTTCGTGAAAAACGGACGGGTACAGTTCATCGATGGCAACCATTTTTTCCAATTAGGGGCTCCAGAAGCAGCTACCGCAGCCATGCGCGACTTCCTCGCTGAGCCTTTGTCGGAATGAAACGCTCTGTTGAATTTCAGGGAATGCTCTCCAAGAATTTGTGGAGAGCATCCCTGGAATCATTCACCCTTAGTGATACTCAAAAAATAACTTGGACCTTTTCACTCGTTCTTTCTTCCCATCTCTTCGTCTAGGCTCATCTTTGGGTCCCTTCTTCCCAAAGTTTCGCGATTTGGCCCGCCAACCACTCGGTGTTGATTCCTTGATCTGGAAAGAAATATCTACGCGAAAAGAGGAAGTTATTTTTCAAGTCTGACTTAACCTGGAATGCTCTCATGAATATCTTCACAAAAGTTGTGTTAAGCCTATCTGGCTTGGCGCTGTTCTACGCTTGCTACTTGCGACTCATCCAGCCCGATAAAGCCGTTTTTCTCCAAAGCTATTTTGAACATCCTGGCAACAGCCTGAAAGCGCATATTGACTTGGCCAACGAAATCAGAGGCGTAGGCGCAGTGATGTTGCTGGGGGGGATCGTGATCTTGATCGGCACAGTACGAGCGGATTTTCGCTTAGCCTCGCTGGTGGTCGCGACGGTCATTTTTGGCGGGGTTGTATTGGGACGGTCGTTGAGCTTATTCATAGATGGCCCACCCAGCGGACCCTTGATGCGGGCAGCTGTTGCCGAAGGTGTTTTGGCTGCACTCAATATCTTTTGCCTGATCCGGGTCTTGATGCAAGGACAGGAATCCTAGAGAGTCTGATGGAGTAGAGATCAGGCATAAGACTCACAACCGCCCCAGCCTCTCCAACAGCATGGCCTTTCTGCGGGAAGCGACGGGCAATTGACTTTCATCTTGCATGATGAGCATGCCACCATCAGCTTTGGAGAAGCGCTTGATGTAACTGAGATTGATCAGGTGGGAGTGATGCGGACGAAAAAAGCCGTAATCGGCGAGGAGTTGTTCGTAGGCCTTCAGGTTTTTGGATACCAGGATTTCTTCTCCCTGTTGCAGGAAAAATCGGGTGTAAGCTCCTTCTGCCAAACAGCGCACAATTTCCACGACGGAAACAATGTGGAGGTTTTCGGCATCACTGAGGACGATCTTCTTCTCTTTTTGATTGGGTTGGGTCATGTTGGCTAGCAAGACCGACAATTGGGCCTGCATGCCGTCCTGCGCGCTGCGGTCTTCTGCTCGTCGAACCGCTTCCAGTAGTTCATCAGGATCTACGGGTTTCAGCAGGTAGTCGATGGCACTGAACTTAAAGGCATCCAGCGCATAATGATCATAAGCTGTCACAAACACGAGCTGAAAATCACGCTGAGGCAATTGCTCCATGAGGTCCATACCCGTGCCATCGTCCATCTCGACATCGAGAAATACCAGGTCCGGTTGCAACTCCTGAATGGCCGCTTTTCCGGTGGCTACCCCATTGGCAGTCCCAATGAGCTCCACGCCAGGGCAATAGTGGGTTAGTAACTGTTCCAAGCCTCGAATCAAGGCTGGTTCATTATCAATGATGAGGGTCCGCATATGCTTCAAAGGTACAATATCTGAGTTTCAATCTGCGATCTGGAGGGGAAGGGATGCAGGGCAAAAGACCATAAGCTACCCATATTCCAGTCCCAATGGAACTTTTGTTTGCGACAATTTGCCCTTACCCTTGGTCCCACCAATCGTCCCGCTAAGGACGAATAGGTAGGTAGAAATAGCTGCTGATCCTCGGATCAGGCGTGCCGTAGGTACGCCAATGTAAAGCATTGTTCCCCCTCACTTCAAACTCTGGAATATCCCATGCATGGAGATACTTCTGGCCTAGGGGAGAGGTGTATGTCAGATGTCATCAGAAAAAGCATATCCCAGTAGATGGCAGTCGCGATGCGCCTGCTTTTTTCTGTAGGGCATCTGTTTCTACCAAGCTGCGAATCGCTCTGCGCTTCGTTTCTTTGAGCGTTGGTTTGATTCGACTGTCGCTCAGCACACCTTTCCTTGTCAACCGACAATTGCAGCCCGGAGGGATGCGCATCTTGGTAGCCAATCGAAGAAAGAGGATTGGTGAGCAGGCGCAGAGCGACTGCCATTTATGCCAACATCCCCCGTGAATTTGTGTCATCTGACGTGCTATCACAAATGATTCTCAGCGTGGAGTCCTTCCTCTATAACGTCTAGCTCAAGGAATTGGGGTAACCAAAGCGGCGGAGAAATACCTAAAATTAGGTATTGGGCTTTTGCTGGGAAGGCACTTTTTTGCAACTGTTTAGAATGAGACTAAATAAACAATCTCATGGCCAAGAAAAAATGCTGCAAAAAGTGGAAGAAAAAAGGGACTCCTTGTAAAAAGTGTCCCCTATATGGTCGCATCAAGAAGAACTGATGTTTTCGATCACAGCCCTCCTTCTTCCTTCGGTCTCCGCAAATTGATGTAGAGCTTGATGTCGTCAAAGAACCGCTGAGGATTCGCTTTGATCTCTCGCAAGAGGGCATTGACGTTTTCGGTGGTATTGGTCAGGCTGTCATACAGTTGCGTATCGTTCAGCAGCAAGCCCAATGTACCTCCGGTACTATCCAATTTGGCAACCATCGTTTCGACATTTTCCACCGCAGCACTTGCATCCGTCATCAAGGCTTGAACCTCGGTCGAGGCCGCAGAAATCGTATCTGTAGCGGCCTTTACGTTGTCGAGAATGCCGGTGATGTTGCTGTTGTTGTTTTCGAAGTTCGAGACAATGCTCGCCGCGTCTCGGGACATGCCCGTCAATTCGCCTGAAATGCTGTCTACATTGGCGGTGATATTCGTGAGGTTGTCCGAGGTCTGTTGAATGTTGTTGATGGTAGCTCGCAGAGAAGAGCTGTTGTTTTCGTCCACCAACAGGGTTTTGGTCAATTGAACAATTTCATTCAACTGCACACTGAGTCTCGCTACCTCATACAGAATCTGCACCCCCTTGTCCTGCAAGGCTTCCCCCGCAACCCCCAACAAACTCGGCTCCAGGGTCCCGAGGATGTCTTGCCCACTTCCCAGATAGGTGGAGGAAGGCCGTACGCTATCCGGAACCATGATTTTGACCGCTTTGGAGCCCAAGAGGTCGATGCTGTAGATCTGAGCTTCCGAATTGTCCGGAATGTCTAGTTCCTGGTCAAAATCAAGGCGGACTTTGGCCACGCCTTCGTCCATGTCGAGGTTCAACTCACTGACTTTCCCAACCTTGAATCCGTTGATCAGGACTGGGTTGCCTTTGACCAGCCCACTCAGATCACCGTATTGCGTGTAGAGAGTGAGAGGAGGACCGAAGAACTTATTGCCCGATAGATAACTGAGGCCATAAAACACCAATCCCAGCGTGAGGACGGCGATGATGCCAAATCGGACTTCATTTGAGAGCTTCAATGGTAGGTAATTTGGAGGTATTGTGCCGTCCAAAAGTACAGAAAAGCCCGCTATCCCTCAAATGCTTTGCAGGGTTCAGGGATCAGGGTTCAAGGTTCACGTTTTCAAGGACCAGATTTTCCCGAGCATCGGGATTCCCTGTCAATACGCCAACAACTCCTCTAAGGTCTGCTGGAGGCGATTCTTGGGCAGGAATTGCTGTTCTAGTTCTGGATGAAATGGAACGGGGGTATCCATCGACCCGAGGCGACTGACTGGTCCGT
>JBCCCJ010000742.1:0-3959 GCA_039033615.1 Bacteroidota bacterium | reverse complement strand
GTTGTTGTCTGTGGTGCATTCCACAAAAACCGCTACGCCATTGGGGGCATATCCTTCGAATGTATTTTCTTCGTAACTGGTGCCATCCGCGCCACTTCCTTTGCTGATCGCGCCCTCAATCCGATCCTTGGGGACACTGGCTTTGCGGGCATTTTTGATGGCCATCCGAAGGCGAGGATTGGCATCGGGGTCTGCTCCGCCTTCTTTGGTCGCAACTGCCACCTCTTTGATCAACTTGGTAAATAACTTAGAACGCTTGGCATCTTGCGCTCCTTTTCGGTGTTTGATGTTGGCCCACTTACTATGTCCTGCCATGGAATGATTACTTTTGCACAAATATTTTCAGTGATCGAAAGTACAAAATTTTCTTGATTTGGCCGAAAATCATCCCCATCCCATGAACCGAATGATCGCTGTGTGGATCAGTTTTTTGCTGGCATCACCTGCTGTGCTTGCGCAAACGCCTCCCAAGGTCGCCGGTCCCGTAATCGCGGAGTACGGTGCGGTTTTTGACATTCCCTCGCCCGATTTTCCGACTGATCCTGGCTTGACCTACCAAGTGGTATTTGACATTGCGGCTAGTCCAGACGAACCGGATGCACTCAATCCTGCCTTTAATACCGTGGCTCGTTTTCTCAATATGCATGCGCGTGCCGGGGTACCCCTAAAGCAGTTGAAAGCGGTGGTGGTGGTTCACGGTCGGGCCAGCAAAGATGTCTTGCTGCCGGAAAAATATGAGGAGCTCTACGGAACCGAAAACCCCAACTTCGCCCTCATTCAACAATTGAGCGAAGCTGGGGTGGAATTGTATTTCTGTGGACAGTCCATGTACGGTCGGGGCCTCCAACGGCCTTGGTTGAGCCCCGACATTCAACTGGCACTTTCCGCCATGACAGTCTTGACGACTTATCAGGAAAAAGGCTATCACCTGATCCGCTTCTGATCAGCCTGCGGCTTTGGAGAGGCTTTGGAGATACACATACAGCGCCTCTATATTCAGGCTGTCCATTTTGGCATAAGCCGGCCAGGGCATGAATTTGCCTTCCATTTCTTTTCCTTCCGGGGTTTTGCCTGTTCTCAGACTGGTGGAGAATTCTTCGAGACTCCAACTGCCGAGATTGCCTGAGGAGGTAATATCTGGAGCGGGAGGAGACGCCGGATCAGGACTGTTGCCCCCGGTCAATTGCTCGGAATGGCATGCTTGACATCCAGTGGTTAAGGTGAGATATTTGCCATACGCTTCAGAGACTTCTGCTACCAGACCAGATGGAATGGGCGCATCGTGATCCACATGTTCGGCGGCAAAGATTTTCCCCATGGCCCCGGAAGCAATGAGTGCTTTGCCCTGGATGGTGAACTCATTGGTCGGAGGGCTATAGTCAACGGGCGCAAAAGTTTGCAGAAAAGCCACCGTATTAACGAGGTCTTTTTCGTCTAGGTATTGGTACTCATGAGATGGCATGCCGATGACTGATTTGCCATTGGGTTTGATCCCATGTCGAATGGCCCGAATCCAGTCTTCAGAACGATAAGTTGCCCCAATTCCCCCATTTCCGGGTGTCAGGTTGCTGGCATAGAGGCTAGCTAGACCAGGAGCTTCAAACATCAGTTTTCCACCCAGGTTGGCGCCATGACATTCCATACACAAGGCTCCCCATTTTTCACCCGCCGCGATGGAGGCAGAATCTGTGGGAATTTCCAATTGGGCCACTTCCACCTCATAGGTAGCAGCCATGGAAGATTCAAACTGACGGTTGAGGGTGAAGAGAGCGCCACCAACGAACAGCAATAGCAGTCCGATGAGGAGGAGGGTCCATTTGAGAACAGTTTTCATAATGAATAGGAGTGAAGATGACGAAATGACTTGTGAGGATGGACGGAGCCCATCTCACACCAATTGAGGAAGCTTTGCACACACTGATTCCTCAGCATGTACCCCTATTCGTTATCTTAGACGCCAGGACTTCAACAAACATCAATGGCATTGCAGGAAATGATTGAAGAGAGGACAGATGACAGAGCGCGTTCGCTGTCAGATCACGATATTGTCAGAAGTTTTCTTGAATCATAATGAACCAATAAAGAGAAGCCAGATGTCAGAGCGCGTTCGCTGTCAGATCACGATGTTGTCAGAAGTTTTCTTGAATCCTAACCAACCAGTCCACCAATTAACCAACCAACCAACCAACCAACCAACCAACCAACCAACCCCCAATGACTACCCGTTTCGCACCTACACCAAGTGGCTATTTGCACCAGGGAAATGCGGTGAATCTGGCAGTAACCTGGCTGTGGGCGCGTCTGGAAGGGGGAAGCATCCGATTGCGGATAGATGATCTGGACCAGGCTCGGGTACGGCCGGAATACGTGGAGGATGTGTTTGTGAGCCTGGAATGGTTGGGGCTAGACTATGATATAGGACCGATGGGGCCAGAGGATCATGAGCGAAATTTTTCTCAGATTCATAGGGTAGAGGAATATCAGAAGGTTTTGGGTCAATTGTGGGAGGAAGGCCGTTTGTTCGCTTGTGATTGTAGCCGAAAACAGATCAGAGCCGCCCATCCCGCTGGTTTGTACACGGGGCGGTGCCGGGAAAGGGGGTTGGACCAAGAAAAACCCAATACCGCCCTGCGCCTTCGTACCGACGAAACTTTGATCAGATGGGAGGATCTAGCCCAAGGAAAGGTGCAGCTCCAACTGTCAAAGGTGATGCCTGATTTTGTGGTCCGGCGCAAAGATGGCATTCCCGCCTATCAGATTGCTTCCCTGGTGGACGATCATACCTATGGCACGACAGCTTTCATTCGGGGGGCAGATCTCCTCGAAAGCACCGCAGCCCAGCATGTTCTCGCCCATCAGCTAGGATGGGACCTATTTGAACAAGCCGAATGCCTGCATCACCCTTTGTTGACTGATGAAAAAGGGGAGAAGCTCTCCAAATCCGCTGGGGCTTCCTCCCTCAAACACATGCGTGAATCTGGACTCATGCCTAGTGCGATTTTTCAGAAAGTCAGTTCCTGGTTAGACTTGCCCCAATCCGCTTCTTCCGCTCAGGAACTGCTCCAAATTTGTCAAGAATCAGCAATTGACATTCGCCGGATTTGGGCCTAACTTGTTTAAAAATCAATTAGAATGACATCTATCGGTCGTACAGCTCTTTCCCAGTTGCTTTCTCTCCCAATAGGAGAGCGTCTGGAGGCGATTGAAAAGCTAGTGAATTCCATTCGGACGGAGACGAAACCGCCAGCTATTCAGTCTCAAACCCCAGATATAGCGCAATTTTTTGGTTCTGCGAAAGGAGTATTTGGGGATGGTTTATCCTTTCAAAAACATCTTCGAGATGAGTGGTGAATCTATTCTGGTAGATACCAATATTCTGATTTATTTTTTTGATGGAGACCCCCAGGCAAAAATCTTGATGGAAGGGAGGTAATTATGGGTGTACGTCAGATGTTCCCAGAAAAAGCATATCCCAGTAGATGGCAGTCGCGATGCGCCTGCTTTTTTCTGGAGGGCATCTGCTTCTACCAAACTGCGAATCGCTATGCGCTTCGTTCTTTTGAGAGTTGGTTCGGCAGGCTCACCACAAGTCCTTGTCCCTAGACAATCGCAGCCCGGAGGGATGCCTATTTCGGTAGCAAATCGAAGAGAGAAGAGTTGGCAGTCGCAATACCCCTTTCATCTACCCTCATCTCCGCCATGGATTTGCGACAGTTGCCGTAGCCTCCTTCCGATTTTCATCGCTTTCTTCCCCTTCGAAAAACACGACTTTTCGACAGTTTTGAAGATTCTCTTACCTGAGAAGGGCGAAATTTGACCATAAATGTACCATTCGTTCAATCGAAACGTTAGTTGGCTAGATAGTTGCTGCCCTTTTCTTACCCATGCGAGGCCTTTTTTTGCTGTTTTCGAGATAATCCAGATTGGTTATGGCATACGCTGGAGACCGTTTGATCAAT
>JBCCCJ010000741.1:0-3962 GCA_039033615.1 Bacteroidota bacterium | reverse complement strand
CATCGACGGTGCTGCGATCACCATCAACTATGGCAGTCCTGCTGCGAAGGGTCGTGCCCTGTATGGCGATTTGGTCCCATACGGCAAAGTATGGCGTACCGGTGCCAACGAGGCTACCACCTTTGAAACCAAGCAAGCTCTCGCCATCGGAGGTCAAACTTTGCCTGCTGGCAAGTATGGCTTCTTTACCATTCCTGGAGAAGGAGAGTGGACCCTGATTTTCAACGAAACCGCTGATCAGTGGGGTGCGTACGAGTACGACGAAAGCAAAGACGTACTTCGTGTAGCTGCGACGCCTGCTGCTGGCGCGGCTTCTGAAAACATGGAATTCTCTGTAACTGAAGGAAATACCATCGTCTTCCAGTGGGGAGAGCTGATGATTCCTTTTGCGGTAGCATCTGCTTCCTAGGCAGGAATTCTTCCAACAAATTGCCCCTGCTTACGCTCGTAAGCAGGGGCTTTTTATTGGGGAAGAGCGGCTTGCTTGGCTTGCGAAATCCAATTTCGTGCTACCTAACAACCCTGATCCCTAGTCTATCCAATCTGCGATGAAGAGGTTGGTTTCGCGGGTGCCGCCATTGTTGCGATTGGAAGCAAAGACGAGTTTGTCGCCAGCGTAGGAGAACATCGCGAAGGATTCAAATTCTTCTCCGAAGGTGATTTGCTCCAAGCCGCTGCCATCGACATTGATCATATACAGGTTGAATTGGCGACCGCTCTCCGAGGCATGGTTGGAAGAGAAGATGATTTTCTCGCCAGAAGGATGGAAGTAGGGTGCCCAATTGGCTTTGCCAAGGCTGGTGATTTTGGTTAAGTCTGAGCCATCTATGTTGCAGACATACAGTTCCATATCGCTGGGTGCGACCAAGCCCTGAGCCAACAAATCTTTGTACTCTTTCTGGGCTTCTTCCGTCTGAGGTCGAGACGCCCGGAAGATCAATTTGCTCCCATCAGGTGAGAAGAACGCACCCCCATCGTAGCCCAACCCAAAGGTCACTTGCTGAATGTTAGAACCATCCACGTTCATGGTGTAGAGATCCAAATCCCCGTTGCGAGTGGAAGTGAAGACAATCGGATCCTTATTGGGGGAAAGGGTTGCTTCGGCATCGTAGTACTCATTGTCAGTCAACTGCTGCAGCACATTGCCTTCCAGATCGGAGATGAACAGCTCGAAAGTGGCATAAATGGGCCACACGTATTTGCGGATTTTGGCGCGGTCCGGGGCAGGGGGACAGGCTTCATCAGCCGTGTGCGTAGAGGCAAAAATGATCTGCTGGTCGTCTGGCATGAAAAAAGAGCAAGTGGTCCGCCCGGTGCCGGTGCTGACCAACTTCATGTCAAAAGGTTCGTCGGCGCTGGCAGGCAACTTGCCATAGTAAATCTGATCGCAAGGAATGCCCTCGGATTCGTGGGTCCGCTGCAAGGTCAGGTATTGGTCATCGAAACTGAAGTAGCCTTCGGCATTGTCTCCACCAAAAGTCAGCTGGCGCACGTTGGCCAAGTGTGTTTCGCCAGGATAAATCAAGGTGCCTGCTGCCTCTGGGGCAGAAGTGGCTTCTTGGGCAGTCTCCTGAGAAGAAGAAGTAGGCGCACAAGCGGCCAACAGGCTCAAGCTTAGGCCCAGAAATAACGGTAAACGATTCATGTAGATAATTGAGTCCAGGTAAAAGGAAAAAGCCTGCTGATCCAGACCGAATTTCCTGTCATTTGAGAGGGCAAAGATAGGAAAAAGGGACACGCTCAAAAACCAGGCTTCCGCTTCCCTTTTCTACAAAAAAAGAAGTGGCCCCATCTATGAGAGCCACTTCCTCCTACCAATATTTGAAACAGATCAGAATTTTCCGCTGTTCACATCATTCTCAGGCACGGGTTCAACGTTGTCCCAATGTTCCACGATTTTTCCATTCTCGATGCGAAAAATATCTATCTGCGCGTAAGGAGTTCCCTCCCAACTCGCTTTGCAGAGCGTCGCTACAAAATTTCCTTTCCCGGTCAGCAGCACAATCTCGTCATACATAAGCGGGGGGTTCGGTTGAGTTGCCAAGGCTTTGAAGTGTTCCAAACCGTCTGGCACATCTTTGTTGTGCTGGATGTATTCTTCACTGGAAATGAATTCGTCGATGCGGTGAGGATCTCCCCCTGGCATCATCACCTGGGTGATCATTTCCCGCACCAATGCTTTGTTCTCATCGGTTTTGTCAAGATCTGTGATTTCAGTCGCCCCATTGGTAGAGGTGTGTCCACTTGGCGTACTGGGACTATAAGCAGAGATCACATCCCAATGCTCGATGATTTTGTCGTTTTCATCGGTATCAAAAAAGTCAGTCGTTACCCATTGGCTTTCTCCATCATTGATGCTTTGGTAGGCATGCAGAAATACGTACTGCCCATCTTCCCAACCGCGAACGATCTGAATATCCCGCTTGGGATTGCGCTCCACAAATTCACTGAAGAATTCGATGAAGCCTTCTTTGCCGTCCTTGACTCCCGTGCTGTGCTGGGTGTAGCGATCTCCGGTATATGCATTCACGGCTTCGACGTAGTTGCCATCGCGAATGCCTTCCAGATACAATTTCTTTGCGTGCTCGATTTTTGCGCCCATGAGATTGATGGTTTTTGGCAAAAGTGGCCAATTCTCTTTTTCCGAGAAAGGTACATCATGGTCGAAGGATGGTACATATCGAACCTAGTGGTCTGTCAAACCTAATTTTTCAGGTTGATGCTGTGTCTTTCGCCCCCTATCTGTGTTACAAAATCCCTCGTTTGGTCCGCTAAACTCGGATTTTGCGCCTTGATGGAGAACGAAATCCGTAGCCGTCTCATCCAAACTTTAACATTTGCCAGACCACTAGTGCTTTGTCCCACCGAAAATGTCAGTATTCCTTGCCTCATTTTCCAGTTGACAAAGCACTAGCCCACACCAATAGACATTTCCTAAATCACCTATGGTTGATCGTTGGCAAAACTAATCGTCGCCTGCCGCGGGCCTCCCTTTTTGTACGCACAAAAAGGGAGCAAAAAAGCGCCGAAGTCCCATGCAACGCTCATTGCCGCCCCAGCACCTCGGACTTCGTGGCCAACCCCCCGTTGTAGTGAAAGCTGCGCACTGATGGGATGGTTCGCCTTTTGTCCAGGGCATGGCACTAGCCCTTATTGCGGAATGCCAAAGGGGTCATTTTGGCGTGTTTTCGGAAGAATTTCTGGAAGTTGGTGGGTTCCTCAAACCCACAGGCATAGCTGATTTCCTTTACGGAAAGACTGGTCGAAATCAACATCCGTTTACTCTCCAACATCACGTAGGCATCAATGAACCGTTTGGCAGTTTGGCCAACGCAGGCTTTGCAGGTTTCATTGAGGTGTTTGTAGGAAACATGAAGTTGTTCTGCATATGCGGAAGCCTCCCGATTCGTGGCGTATTGATTCACCACCAATTCTCGAAATCGGTCAAACAATAGATCGGCGGTAGAAACGGGAAGTTGTTGAGCTTGGTTTCGAGTCAACTGGAGCAAGAAAGAGGTACAAATGCCAGCTAGAATTCCTGCTTTCACTTCATCATCTTCTTGATGAAATTCTCTTGTCAACGCGTCAAGGAGAGAAAAATTAGGGGAGGTCAGTTGGTAAAGCGGGGAGCGGAGATGATAGTTGTAGAGGCGGGCGATGTGGGCAAAAGCCGATGGGGACATCTGCTTGAGCAAAAATACTTCGGTAAAGATGAAGAGAAGACCCGAGAAGGATTCGGCAGAAGCGGTTTCCTGAAAAGCGTGAATTTGCCCTGGAGCGATGACTAGCGCTTCCCCTGCCTGAAGTTGGTAGTGATCAACATCTACCTGATGACTCAGTTGCCCTTCTCTTACCACGAGTAAGGCGAAGAATTTCAAGCGATGAGGTTGGAAGGGATTGTGGTCAACTGGCAGAGGTCGCTCCCATAAAAATTGACCTACAGCCAGCATCTCAAAGCCCAT
>JBCCCJ010000740.1:0-3966 GCA_039033615.1 Bacteroidota bacterium | reverse complement strand
CTTCGTATTCAGGAGCCCACGGATCGGTATAGTCGATGTTGGTGATGCCTACCTCGTCCAGGCGATGCATGATGGCCTCGGAAGGAGAGTGGCGGAGATCCTTGACATTTTTCTTGAAAGAAACTCCCAAAATCAATACCCGCGCTTGAGACAGGGCAACTGGCTGCTTGGCAATTTCCCGAATGATCAGGTTTGCCACGTGATAGGGCATGCTCTCATTCACATTCGCCGCCAAGGTGATGAACTTGGTTTCGAAATCATATTCCCGAGCCAACCAGGACAGGTAGTACGGGTCGATGGGGATACAGTGTCCTCCAACGCCTGGGCCTGGGGTAAACTTCATGTATCCGAAGGGCTTGGTACTGGCTGCTTCGACCACTTCCCACACATCAATGCCCCCCATTCTTTCACATAGCAACGCCAATTCATTTACCAAGGCGATGTTGACAGAACGGAAGATGTTTTCCAACAGTTTCTCCAGTTCAGCCACCTTGGGATTGTTGACCATGTAGACCTTCTCGATGATCTGCTGGTTGGCCAAGGAAGCCAGGATAGAACTGGTTTCTTCCATGCCCCCGACCACGATAGGCGTATTGCCAGTGTGGAAGGTCTTATTCCCTGGATCCACTCGCTCGGGGCTGAAAGCGATGAAGTAGTCTTCGGATGGCTTGAGACCAGAATGATTCAACACCGGAATGAGGTGATCTTCGGTCGTTCCGGGGAAGGTGGTACTTTTCAGAATGACCAACTGCCCTGGACGCAGAATTTCTGCCACTCCTTCTCCTGCACTGATGATGTAGGAGATATCGGGATCTTTGTTGAGATTAAATGGCGTGGGAACGGCAATGAAAATGACGTCCGCATCAGCGAGGGTGCCATAGTCTGTGGACCCTTTGAGCAGGCCTTGCTTGACGACTTCAGCCACTTCTTCATCTTCGAGATCTTCAATGAAGTTGATTCCCTGGTTGAGCAGGTCGACTTTTTTCTCTGAAACATCTACCCCAAGGCAGGTGAAGCCTTTTTTGCAATATTCCAAAGCAATGGGCATGCCTACATAGCCTAAGCCAACGATCCCGATAACAGCAGTTTTGTTTTCGAGTCGGTCAGCCAAATCTGCGGCTGGACCTTGAAGAGAAGAAAGGAGTTCGCGGTTGAATAATTTCATACGGTTGTCCAAAAATGTTACGCAATGTACTCGTGCAAAAAATGAACGATCAAGTCTACGAGTGCTTTGTCAGGAAAAGAGCGAATCAACATCTGTTTTTCCACGAAAAGAATCAGATATAACACAAATAAGTAAACTTTGAGGGGAGAAAATCTTCGATTTTTAGGCAAACTTTACAGCCATCAACGTGATATCATCCGTAGGAGTGGTTCCTTCTGCAAAGGTATCCAATGCAGCTTGGAGCTTCTCCACCATTTTCCGGGCTGCAAGCTCTTTCATTTGGGCACCTTCTGCAACTATTCTCTCTCTACCCATCATTTCTCCAGCCTGATTGGTTTGATCTACCACCCCATCGGTAAACAGAATAATCCCATCCCCAGAAGTATATGGAATTTCTTCTTGTTGAATGGGAATTTCCGGCATTGCTCCTAATACCAAACAGCCCATGGTCAGATCTCGCAATCCTCCCTCATGCATAAAAATGGGAGGGTTATGTCCGGCATTGATGTAGGTCAGGGTTTTTCTTCGGTGGTCGATCTTACCTACAAAAAAGGTAACGAATTTTTCTCCTTCGGTAATGGTCAGCATGAGCTTGTTCAGCTCACGTACGATATCTGCCAGTTTGGTGTATTGAGCTGATAGGGCGCGGAAATTTGCCTGGAGGTTGGACATCAACAAGGCCGCAGCAATCCCTTTGCCGGACACATCCGCGATGCAAAACAGCGTAGAGGCCTTGCCTCGTTTGAGGACATCGAAAAAGTCTCCCCCTACCCCGTGGTGAGGTACATTGGTTCCGTAGACGTCGATGGAACGGAAGCGATGCCAAGCCGAAAACAGGAGCTGCTTCTGGATGGCTCCCGCAACTTCTAGTTCTTTCCGGAGGTACTCCTGAGCAATTTTTTCCTCAAACAACTGTCGGTTCCGAATCGCTACCGAGAGCATGTGCCCCAAGGTCTCGATGAAGATCAGGTCATTTTGTGCTTCCACTTCTGTTTCCGCAAAATCTGCGATCAGAAAAAACGCGTGAGGCACCCCTTTGTTGATGATGGGAACCACATACTCGACTCCCTTGGCAAAGAGGCCTGGAAACGCTACGGAGTCAACGCGGGTGATTTGCCGAAGACTCATGAATTCTTCCTTGTCTTCTTCCGACAACGCATCAAACGTGGTTCTGATGCCCTGATGCCAGCGGTCTTTCAGCAGGTAAAAAAAGACCATCTTCCTGACCTGCAACTGCGCCAATAGCACGTTCCGTCCGATCAGGCACATCTGATCAATGGTTAGCTCCGATTGATTGATGGTTCGCAATACATCTAACAGGGCAAAAGCTTCCAGGCGTTTGAGCTCCAGCAGCTTCTGAGGGTCATTGGTATTGTAAACATTCTTCATTCTGCCAACCTAACATCAAGGGCATCTCGCAAGCCTATTCCCACCAAATTGATGGAAACAATGAGCAGAATCAGCGCCATTCCGGGAAAGAATGCCAACCATTTTCCGCTTTCGAAGACAATATACGTATATCCCTCATAAATCATCCTTCCCCAGCTTGGGATGGGGACTTCGACCCCAATTCCCAGAAAACTCAACCCTGATTCGATCAACACTGCCGCCCCAAAATTGGCAACGGCAATAACAATGATGGGGCTCAACACATTGGGCAGAATGTGGCGCCACATCAACCTGCCTGACGTGAATCCCAGGGCAGTTCCCGCTTCAGCAAACGGCAGTTCCCGCACCAGCAAAATTTGTCCCCGGACCATCCGGGCGACTTCGACCCACATCGAAATTCCGATGGCCACGAACAACTGCCAGAAGCCCTTTCCCAACACAAAACTAAGCGCCAATGCGAGTAGCAAGGTTGGAATCGCCCACATCACAGAGATCAGCCACATGATGATCTTATCTACCCAGCCTCCAAAAAATCCTGCCAGGGTGCCCAATGACACCCCAATCACCAAACTCACCAAGACAGATAGTAAGCCTACGGCCAAACTCACCCGGCTCCCTTGGAGCACCCGACTCATCACATCTCTCCCATAGGCATCGGTCCCCATCCAAAAGGTACGGGTTTCCAATCCAGACCGGGTCATTCGTTCCCGATCCCAGATTCCTTCAGTTGATAATTGCGTCAGAGTCACGCTATCCATCACCCCAGACCAGTGCTGATATCGAAGGTGAGTTGGGGTCAACTCCCAGTCAGATCCAGGAGCTAAAGGAATCAATTGGTAGCTAGCTGGTCGCCCCAGCCATGCGCCTCCTTGGGATGCCTGATGCTGGAGCAGTGGTAGGCGAATCGATTCGACCGTGGTCCCTGGTGGCATGTTTGCCAATTCCAATATTTGCAGGTTGGCATGTCGGCTAGAGTCTGGGCTCAACCCATTGGCAAATACGGCCACCAACAGACACAACAGCAGGTAGCCCAATCCAATCATCCCCGGTCCAAATGACCGAAAGCGGCGCCAGGCGATCCGGGCAGGGCTTGCTCCCTGGTTGCCGTGTTCCATCAGTGGCCGTTATGTTTCAACAGGCCATCTTTGGTGGCAAGGAAATGGTACTCATCTAGATGATCGGTATCGAAGATGATGGTACGCAGGTAATCCCCGGAATCCTCATCGAATTGCATGACTTGCACCAAGCCCTGATCGATCAGGTTGCGTAATTCATCCACCACAAATGGGACAGGGACGTCAGCTTCTTCTACCACGTGCCGGAAGGATTCTACAAAGTAGAGAGAATCCAAAATTTGAAACTGTAAATCGTTCAGGGGTTCGCTCATGTTACGGTTCGACCTTTCCATTGAT
>JBCCCJ010000739.1:0-3966 GCA_039033615.1 Bacteroidota bacterium | reverse complement strand
GGTTTTTTGCATCCTTTTTTGCCGACAAAAAAGGATGGCCGGTTGAGCTTGCGAAATCCCGCTTGCGGGACAGGCGACACTGTGCTTGGTCAACAATCACCCAAAGCTGATTGGAGAAAGGATCAGGAGTATGATTTATCCTAAGTTTCACTAAGAGGGTCGAAGAACCAGAATCAATAAATCGCAGATCCTCCTTGGGATAAAAAGGCGAAAAAGCAGCGCCTCGAAAGGGATTCGGGAACCATGCTTAAGCGAATGAAAATGGAAAAATGAACCTTCGGGAAGACAATTCATCCCCTTTGTAGCTAAAAAAGAGATCACTTCTTGCTAAGTTGCCGTAAGATAGAAGTGAACAAGGAAGCGTACAGATGCGTTTCCCTTTCGTTAGCAGGAAAAAGAATGGTAATGAAACGAACCATCAAAATAGCAGCGCTCGTGTTTCTGGGAAGCATTGTCTTGACCAAACAGAATCTCTGTGAGCATCCCGATGGGAAAGGATTTGGGCAAATGAACGCCCTGGGAGGACAAGCAAGCCAAGACCAGGAATCCCTTGCGATCCAGGGAGAAGGCACCCCGGTGAATGACTCGATTTATCAGTGGAACGATCAACATCCTGGCTGGTCGACCACGACTACAACCCCGGTTCAGACGGTGAGCTTTGTCTCTCACGATTGGCTCACCAATGGAAAGGGCGTTCAGCTGACCTGGCAGTTGTTGACCAGCATCCAGTACCAGCTCGAGTATTTTCCTTCTCTGGAAACCGAAATGTACACCCCCATTTTTGGCCCCAAGCTGGAGAAATTAGATGGAAAGCAAGTTGAATTGAGTGGCTATGTGATTCCCTTCGATCCTTCTGGTCGCTTTGTTGCTTTGTCCGCCAATCCCATGGCTTCTTGCTTTTTCTGTGGCAAGGCCAGCCCTGCCTCTATCATGAGTCTCCACCTGGAGGATCAAGAAGAGCAATATCAAATAGATGATTACCGCAAATTCACGGGAACGCTTCAGTTGAATCATGACGATCCCAATGAATATTATTACATCCTGAAGGAAGCTCGGCCTTTGGCCACTCCTTGACTTTCTTCTTCATTTGGCACCAACGTATGACCTCCAACGAAAAAATACCTGTTCATCTCATCACTGGTTTTTTGGGTTCAGGTAAAACCACCTTCCTGAATCATTTCATTCAAGAGCGCTTGCCAGAGCGCATCCTCGTCATAGAAAACGAGTGTGGAGCCACCAACGTAGATGGCGGCTTGATCATGGAGGGGGTAGAAGAAGTGCTGGAACTGAGTTCCGGCTGTTTGTGCTGCTCTTTGTCGGATGGCTTGCTCGATCTCCTGCAGATGGCCAGCGAAAAGCGTGGGCAATATGACCGAATCGTGATCGAAACCACCGGGATCGCGGATCCCAGCTCCATCATGCAGGTATTTTTGACCGATCCGAGGGTAGATCGCTTCTTCCAATTGGAGCAAGTCATTGCTTTGGCGGATGCTGGCTACTTGGAAGATTGGTTGGTAGAGGCCGAAGAAGCCTTGCGCCAGATCGCTTTGGCGGATGTGATCCTACTCAACAAGGCGGACACGGTCGCTCCCGAGTATCTCCCGCAATTGCACACCACCATCGAATCCATCAATCCACACGCCTTCGTGTTCACGGGGGAACAAGGCAGGTTTCCGGTCGAAGAAGTGATGCAGGTAGGAAGTACGCGTCCCGAATCTGTGGAAATCAAGACGAAGAGCGCCGAACCTCAAGAGCATCACCACCACCATCATCCAGAACCAGATGAGCCGGGACATGCCCATGTCAACAACAGCCATAAGATCACCACGTTTACCCTGAGCTTTGATCGGCCTTTTGATCTGGATAGCCTCTCGCTGGAATTGTATCGCTTGGCCAATCTATACCGGGACCAGGTGTACCGCGTCAAGGGCATTCTCCACATCCCCAACAGCCCCAATCGGGTCATTTTGCAATCAGTACGGACCACGTTCGTCGCCACAGATGGAAGTCCTTGGGGGCCAGATGAGTCTCGCCAAAGCAAATTGGTGTTCATCGGTCGGGGCTTGCGAAAATCCATTTTTGAAAATATGTTTGGCCGTTATCAAATCCAGGAAGCCTGATCATTTTCCTTCTCATTTCTTATCCCTTCCTCAGTGAATCTCAACCTCAATACTTCCCGTTCCATTTCAGATTTGCTAGGGGCCTCCGCCAGTGGGATTTGCTTGATCCACTGCATCCTTACCCCTGTGCTTTTTGCAGCGCATGCTGCTGTTCATGGTTCTCACGAGCATCATGATCATCACCACCACCATCATCCCGAAACCCCTATGTGGTGGGCGGCCATCGACCTGGTTTTCATCTTTGTCTCTCTTCTGGCGGTGTATCATTCTGCGAAACATAGCGCCAAAACCTGGATGAAATATGCGCTCTGGGCGAGTTGGCTGGCCTTATCCCTAGCTATTGTTAACGAAAAAATGGGCTGGGCTCACCTAGGAGAACTGGTGGTGTATATCCCCGCAGCCGCTCTGATCGGTCTCCACTTGTACAACCGCAAGTATTGCCAATGCTAGCCTAAGACCTCATCGGATACTCGATCCACGCTTTGTCCCTTTCTCTTTTCCTTGATGTTGCGCATCCCCAAGGTCCTCCTGCCTCTATGGCTATTCTTCCCACTTTTAGGATGGGGACAAGAGACTGAGGTGTTCCCACCGCCTCCGCAAGCACCCGTGATCCAGGCGACAAAGGCGTCGGGCAACATCACGGTCGATGGTCAGTTGAATGAAGCCGATTGGGGTAAGACTCCGCTCATCACGGACTTTTTTCGGATGGAACCCCGCCAAGGGGGAGCGATCACCTATCCAACCCAGGTCCAGATCTTGTTCGATGAAAAATATCTGTACGTGGGGGTATTCGCTCAGGATTCGCTGGGGAAGAAAGGCGTTCGGGTCCAGGATTTGAGGCGAGATTTTGCCCAACGGGAAAATGACCTATTTGGCGTTCAACTCGATCCGCAGAACCTCAAACAGTACTGTGTATCCTTTCAGACGACGCCCTACGGCAGTCAGTTGGACTTACAGAACTTCAACGACAACAATACCGACACCGATTGGAATGCGCTCTGGCGGGTGCGCACCACGCGCACGGACACCGGCTATTATGCTGAATTTGCCATTCCTTTCAAGTCCATCCGCTATGAATTGGCGGCGGAAGGGGATTCGGTGCATTGGAGCATTACCTTCCACCGCTTGGCTCGGCGGACCTATGAGCAGACTGTCTTTCCCGACATTCCTCAGTCCTTTTCTCCCTATCGAATGACCTATGCCGCCGAGCTGCGGGGATTGGAATTGCCCAAACCAAGCACCAACATCCGGGTAGAGCCGTACGCGCTTTTTCAATCCGATCGTATCACACGCGATGGCGAAACCACGGTTCGGCAGCAACCCAAATTCGGGGGAGATGTGAAATGGGCGCTCAATCCCCAATCGGTGTTGGATCTAACGTTCAACACCGATTTTGCCCAGGCCGATGTGGATCGAGCAGTGAACAACCTGGAGCGCTTCAACATCTTTTTTCCAGAACGGCGGCAGTTCTTTTTGGAGAATTCTGGGATATGGGCGGGGGCGAACAATCAATCCATCAAACCTTTTTTCAGTCGCCGAATTGGCCTCCAAGGGGAGTTCAATGCGGAGCCTGCCAGGATAGACGCTGGAACTCGCTACACGTTTCGAGATGAGCAACAAAGCATTGCTGGTTTATATGTGCACCAAGCAGAAACGGAACGGTCGGCAGCCGCAAGTTTTGGGGTAGCTCGCTATGCCCGAAATTTTGGCAAGGAAAATAACGTAGGCTTCATGCTGACCCACCGACTGGATGAAGCTTCGGATAGCCTGAGCCTCTCTCAAAGTAATAATACCACCCTGACAGTCGATGGCTTGATTCGCCCCAAACCAGAACTCAGCATTTCCT
>JBCCCJ010000738.1:0-3967 GCA_039033615.1 Bacteroidota bacterium | reverse complement strand
GTCAAGGAGAAGTAGATGAAGCCGCCATCACTGGCGAAAGTTTCCCACGTGCGGTAGGCCTCAAAGAACAGGTAGTTGGCGGCACCCTGCTTGTCCAGGGGAACCTTCAGATCAACGTCACCGCCATCGGCCAAATGACCGTTTTGTCGAGGATCATAGATTTGGTTAAGCAGGCTCAGGCCGACAAGCCGCCAATCCAACAACTCGCTGATCGAATCAGCGCAGTATTTGTTCCCGTGGTGCTGACTATATCAACCTTGACGTTTCTGCTCGCATGGGGCGTTTTTGACGTACCGCTGCAAGCTGCCATCATCCAAGCGGTGGCGGTATTGGTGGTTTCCTGTCCCTGCGCCATGGGTTTAGCGACCCCTACTGCGGTCGTGGTGGGTTTGGGCCGGGCCACCAAAGCTGGCATCCTCATCCGAGGGGGTAGAACCCTCGAAGAAGTGGGGAAGCTAACAAGCATTGCCTTTGACAAAACCGGTACCCTCACCACCGGAGCTTTTCAAATTGGTAGCATCCATACCCAGGAAGAGGAATCCTGGATTCATGCCTTGCTCTTGGGCTTGGAACAACATTCTTCTCACCCCATCGCCCTCTCTATTCAGCGAGAGTTGGCGGGAATCCAACCCATTTCTTTTGAATCAGTAACCGAAATCAAAGGCTTGGGGATGCAAGGCATCAGTGCGGACGGAGACGAGTATCAAGTGGGCTCTTTTCGCTTGGCTCAAGGACTTACGGACGAATTGAACCACCATCTCTACCTACTCAAGAATGGAGCCTTGATCGCCATGATCGATCTCAAAGACGAAGTTCGACCGGAAGCAGCCACTGCCATTGCTGAGTTGAAGGCAATGGGATTGACCCCGATTCTGCTATCCGGGGATCAACAACAACGCTGCGAGGAAGTCGCGAAGGCAGTCGGCATCCAGCAGGTGTACGCTGAGCAAATGCCGCAAGACAAACTTCAGGTAATTGAGCAATTGACTGCGACTGGCCCGGTTGCGATGATCGGAGATGGGATCAATGACGCACCAGCCCTTGCCAAGGCTCAGGTCGGCATTTCCCTGGGCGAAGCCACCGACATTGCCCAGCAATCTGCAGAAGTGGTCCTTTTGGGAGATCGCCTGGAAGCGTTGCCCGAATTGGTCCGAATCAGTCGGCATACCGTTACCACCATTCGCCAGAATCTCTTTTGGGCCTTTTTCTACAATGTCTTGGCCATCCCCGTGGCCGCATTGGGGTACTTACAACCCATCCTTGCTACCGCAGCGATGGCCTTTTCAGATGTGATGGTGATCGGTAATTCCCTGCGTTTGAAGGTCAAGCGTCTCAGGTAGACCTCAATGCAATTGGGAGCCTACCACGTATTGGCAGCTTGCGGTCGCTTCACAGAGGCAACCGATTTTGTTTGGCACAAATTCCAGGGTCGTACATCCCCATAAATGGTAAAGGAAACGTCCTCGCTTGGCAATGGATGCTGAAAAGCTCGTGGTAAACCACGAGCTTTTCATTTGGTGGTAATCCATCTAGGAAATGGACAAGCAGACAGAGAGCTTGCAAATGCATTCCTGATCATCATGTGAAGGCCTTTTTTCTTGCATTCATGTCATTCTACCGATGAACTTTCTGCTTTCTTTTCTCCTGCTTTGCTTTCTTGGCCTTGCGCTTCCAGCCTCTGTTTTAGGGAACGTGTCCATCAACCGAGTCGTGAATCCCCTCCTTGGGAATCCCTGTCATGGCGGAACTGGTTTGCATGAGATAATGGGAAGGGAAGAATGGAGCGCCAATGACCAAATGCCTCTGACATTTGTGCGGGACTCCCTCCGGGACAGAAACTCTGAGAAAGCCCTTGGAAAGATCAATTCTTGATGGCGGAATGACCAAAAGGCATATGTCGCCTGCTGATTAGCCGTCCAAGAAGGACAAACAAACATAAGATGTTGGTTTACTGATTTTCAGTAAGTCATTCCCAACCCTGCACTAGGAACCGAGCCATTGTCGCTCGGTTTTTTTGGTTGCTAGCTCTCACATAAAGAGGAATGGGGGTTCCTTCCGCATTCTTCTCTACCGCTCCCAAAACTACCTACCACCAACCTAAGGCTCGCTCCTGCATCTCTTCCTGGAAGGCACTCAGGTCTTTTTCTACCCAATTCTCCCAAGTAGTTTGCCATTGCTCCCAGGAAGTTCGTAGCTGTTTCAGTTGAATTTGTTGGTTGGGACTCGGCGGAGAATGCGCATCGTCTGCCAGCATCATGGTTTGGTACCACTGGGACTGTAAGGTCGCCGGATTGCGGTAGATGCCTTGCACCTTTTTCCCGAACATCTGTTCCTTCATTTCGTCGAGCGCTCCGGAGAGGGTATCCAAAGAATGACTCAAAACAGAATCGGGGGCTTCTTCCAGGCGGCTTTTCACCCTGTTCATTCCTGCTTCCACCTTCCGCAATTGATCCGCAGCAGCCAGCATTTCCTCCCCGACCTCTTGAAACTCCGCCAAGAACGCAGCTTTCTCAGCATAGGCTTCCGAACTCCAATTGATCCGTGGATCGGCCTTGACTTCCAACGACTGCTTCACCCTGCGACCCTGGTAACTCAGTATCACCTCATACTTTCCAGGCACCACCAAAAATCCATCAGGCGGAGCTTGGAGAGACTTCGGTTCCGGCATAGACAAGGGTCGAAGCCCATCCATCCGCAGATTCCAGACCAGGCGGTTCAATCCTGCTTTGGGGGTCTGATAGAGGTTTCTCAGGAGGTTTCCCGCTCCATCTTTGATCTGAATGTGCACCTGCTCCTCCAATGGTAAGTTGTTTGGCAGGGTTGTATCTCCCAACAATGATTCTGCCAGTTGATAGCTGATCAGGGCACCATAGGGCCGATTTTCGCCTTCAAATAAGGCCTCTCCGACTTTCCCTTTGCGGTATCCAATTGATTCTCCTATCACCCCCACATAGGCCACAGGAGGAGCAAAAAGATGGAGCGGTTGCATCCTGCCCTGACCGGACAAAAATTGAGAACGAAAGCGCAATGGCTGAAGGTCATCCAGAATCCAAAACGATCGACCAAAGGTAGCGACCACCAAATCTCCCTCGCGGGGATGCACCACCAAATCAGAAACAGGAACGGTCGGGAACGTTCCTTCCCAGCGCTGCCATTGTTGTCCGGCGTCTAAGACCATGTTTGGGACGCTAATTTTCTCGAAAATTCCCTGCTCTGAGAACCTGAACTGCCCACTTTCTCCTCGAAATAGCTCGCTATTCCTCGTCAAAAGTAGTTGTCAGAACCTCAAATCAGGAAATTTCTTTAGCAAATTTTCTATCCCAAACATGGTCTAAGCTGACATACAGCCCCTCATCCGTCCCACAAAAATATAATTGACTCACTTCAGGGTCCTGCTCAAAGCAATAGACGTAGCTCCCAACGTCCTCTGGCCCCACAATCCGTTCCCAGGTCTGTCCATAATCCTGGCTGCGAAACACATACGGCTCCCAATTGGCTCGGCGATGATCTTCAAACACCACAAAAACTTCTCCCGGATCATGACTGGAAGCTTTGATGTGAGGAATCCAGGTCCCCGAAGGCACCCCTTTGATATTGGGGCTGAGTAGGGTCCAGTTGGCTCCTCCATCTTGGGTCAGTTGTAGGTTGCCATCATCGGTTCCCACCCAGATCAATCCCTTTTCCAATGGACTGGGAGCGATCGCGACGATGGTGGTATGAAATTCCGCTCCGGTAACGTCATAGGACAGGCCTCCACTTTCCAGAAAATGCTGCTTGCTGGTATCATTGGTGGTCAAGTCTGGTGAAATGATCTCCCAATTTTGTCCCTGATCTGCACTTTGGTGAAGATATTGAGAGCCATAGTAGAGCGTTTGTTGATCGTGAGGGTCTATGGCAATGCCTGCATTCCAGTTGAAGCGAAGGTATTCCCCTTCTGGATGAGTCGGCTTGATGTGCAGCAATTGGC
>JBCCCJ010000737.1:0-3993 GCA_039033615.1 Bacteroidota bacterium | reverse complement strand
TCGGTCTTCCCAGGCCGAGGAAAAGCTGCTCTCGCAAGCGAGACCATCCGCCTAATATCGAACCGACGAATGAAGAATGTTGAATGACAATCGGAATTTGCAGAGGGCAAGAAGCGACAGAACCCTTTCCGCACGGCCCCGTTTTCCCTCCGAAGGGAAAACGACCCGCTTTTCGATGAAAAGGAGGCAATTGTACCTCGGTCTTCCCAGGCCGAGGAAAAGCTGCTCTCGCAAGCGAGACCATCCGCCTAATATCGAACCGACGAATGAAGAATGTTGAATGACAATCGGAATTTACCGAGGGCAAGAAGCTACAGAACCCTTTCCGCACGGCCCCGTTTTCCCTCCGAAGGGAAAACGACCCGCTTTTCGATGAAAAGGAGGGAAGGGTTGCCGAGGGCAAGATTCCGCATCTAGAACTGAAAATGAATCATCTCTACCCTTGATTCCAACAAAAGGAACCAAAAGTAGAGATGACAAGATCTTTGTGGAAGTTTTCCTTAGAAGGAGTCGATGATCGCGAGAAAATCAGCGGGCTTCAGACTAGCTCCTCCGACCAATCCTCCATCAATGTCTGCCTGGGCAAACAATTCCTTGGCGTTGGCGGGCTTGACACTGCCGCCATATAGGATAGACGTATCATTGGCAACGGATTCGCCGTATTTGGCTACAATTAGGCTGCGAATGTAGGCGTGTACTTCCTGCGCTTGCTCGGGAGTGGCGGTCTTTCCGGTTCCGATGGCCCATACGGGTTCGTAGGCAATGATCAACTTGCCGAAATCTTCTGCGCTGAGGTGAAAGGCTCCTTCTTCAATCTGGGTCTTATTGACTGCCATCGCCTGATCGGCTTCGCGTTGATCGAGGGTTTCTCCTACGCAATAGATGGGCACCAAGCCATGCTTCAGCGCAATGTCGATCTTGCTGGCTAGCAAGGCGTTTCCTTCTCCAAAATACTGACGACGCTCTGAGTGGCCGATGATCACGTGAGTGGCACCGACGGAGGTGAGCATGGAAGCGGAATATTCTCCAGTATAGGCACCTTTTTCTTCCTGATACACATTCTGAGCGGAAACAAATACGCCTTCCTGACCAGCGACTTTTGGGGTGATCATGGGCAAGAAAGGCGCAGCAGGTCCAAAAATCACCTGCGCATCGGTATCTAATTTGGCGTACCCTTCGATGACGGCATCAGCCAAGGCTTCTGCTTCGGGAGCAGTAAGATTCATTTTCCAGTTGCCAGCGGCAATGTTTTTACGCATAGATCAAAAAGGTTGAGATCGTGAGCTGGCAAATGTACGAGATGGAGCAGTGAGATGCCAGAGAGGAGAAGCGAGACTCCATTGCTGCGGAAGGCGAGAGGCGAGAATTGTCGATGACAAGGATCACTGTTAATATCGAACCGACAAATGGAACATGCTGAATGAAGAGCGGAACTCCCGCTGACTAGCGTTAAGTGAGACTCAAAAAATAACTTGGACCTTTTCACTTGTTCTTTCGTCCCAGTTCTTCGTCAAAAAAAGCTTCATTTGGACCCGAGAGTCGGGATCTTCGACCCGCCAAAGTCGGTGTTCCTTCCTCGACCTGAAACGAAATAACCGCGCGAAAAGAGGAAGTTATTTTTCAAGTCTCACTAAGAAGAGACTTTTTTCTCTTTTTCCCAGTTCCGAAATTTGGCGGTTTCCTGGAAAACTGCTTGTAGCATCCGCTCTTCTTCGGGGGAAAAGACTTGCTGCCGACGAGAGAGCACGGTTCTGGCCACTTGTTTGGCTTTGTCGAAGCGGTAGGTCTGCAAACCATCTGCGCCTCCCCAACTAAAGGAAGGGATGAATTTTGGAGGAAAGCCTGCTCCGAAGACATTCGCAAATATCCCGACTACGGTCCCGGTATTGAACATGGTGTTGATGCCGCATTTGCTATGGTCGCCCATCATCAAACCACAGAACTGTTTACCGCTGTTTTGGAAGCTCTCCCTGACATAATCCCAGGTCTTGACTTCCCCGTAGTTATTTTTCAGGTTGGAAGCATTGGTATCGGCTCCCAAGTTGCACCAATAGCCTAGCACGCCATTCCCGAGATAGCCGTCGTGCCCTTTGTTTGCATAGCCAAGGAGGACCGAATTGGTCAATTCGCCAGCCGCTTTGCAATACATCCCCAAAGAGGAATCTCCCCGCAATTTCGCCCCTACCCCTACCGTGCTATTTGCTCCGATGGCATGGGTCCGACGGATGATGGCCCCTTCCTCTACTTTTACCTTTGGCCCGAGATAGATCGGTCCATCCTCAGCGTTCAATATGGCCGCTTTGACCCTAGCAGTGGGGTGAACATACAAATTGTCTTTCCCATAAACCCTGGTGTAGGGATCGTCTAGTGTACTTTCTGGAGACTCGGCCACTACCAAAGGAAAATCATGCCGGATCAAGGTCCCCGCAAGGTCAAACAGGTCCGTTCGTTTTGCCAAGCGAAGGGGAGAAAGATGGGAGGGTACCGCTTTCAGGTCCATTTCTTCCAAGAGAGGAATGGTCAACAAGCCTTCGTGCTGAGGCGGCAGCAAAAGGGGAGAAAAACGGGCGCTCAATAGCTGTCCCTTTGCATCGGTGGCATACTCATCAGGCCCTAGATTGGACAACAGCTGCCACACTTCATCTGTAGGAATTACCCCTCCGTGAATCCATAAAGAGGACTCCGGCGCCAATTCTTCCCCGTACAATTCCTGCAATCTCGCTACGGTGAACCCCCGAAGGCCCTGCGGGACAAATCGCCTCCATCGTTCAACATTCGTCGAGATCCCCACCCGAAAACGCCAAACGGGCCGGGTGAACGTAAAAGGGAGCAAGGAAAGATGGCTTTGATCTTCGAACAGGATGTGCTGCATGCCTTGAAGTAAGGAGGCTGAATCCAGATAGAAAGGACAAGCGGTAGTAGGTGATAAAATTACCACAAAAAAAGCAGTTCCGAAGAACTGCTTTTTGAAATATCTTTCGGCAAATGGGACCTAGCAATCCCAGTCGGCTTACTCTTCTTCTTCTTTGCGCTTGTAGCGACTTCCGTAACGGTTGTAGAACTTGTCCACACGACCGGCGGTATCCACCAACTTCTGCTTTCCAGTGAAAAAGGGGTGAGAATCACTGCTGATCTCCAATTTGATCAATGGATACTCTTTTCCATCTTCCCACTCGATGGTTTCTTTGGACTGAACCGTAGAACGAGTCAAGAAGGCATAATCAGTAGAAATGTCCTTGAAGATCACATCACGGTATTCAGGAACTTTCTTCAAAATATTGTCAATGGCATCAGAAGAAATCCGGCTGACAGTTTGATTTTTCATAATTCTTCGAGATTGGTCGGCAAAGATAGATATTTCTCAGAGATCATGCAACGAATCGTAAGGGATTTCCGTTTGCAGGAAAAAAAATGATCCATTGATTGGACGATCTCGCTAGAATGTCCTAATTTTGAGTCAATACTTCCAAAAAGTCATGCGCACATTCCGTTTTTTGTTTTGTCTTTCGTTCTTATGCTGCTTTGGACTTGGGCTCACTGCGCATGCTCAAAATGTCTTGGTAGAAGATTTCCGCGTAACCAACAACGGAGCGGATATTCTCTTGGAATGGGACATGCTCTCTCTGGCTGGCGTTACTGAATTTCAGCTCTTTCGCAGGGTCAATTCCGAGCCAACCAAATCACATGTAACCACCCTTTCTCCCAACGGCCAAATGAAGTACTCCTATTTGGACGATGACATTTTCAAAACAGAAGGACTGGTGGTTCATTACGAACTGCACATCAAGGTCAACGGCAAGGTAGAAATCATCACCCGCAGTCTTTCCCACAACCCCACTTCTATCCAACGAACTTGGGGCAGCATCAAATCCATGTTCCGATATTAATCGGCCACTAAGTGAGACTCAAAAAATAACTTGGACCTTTTCACTTGTTCTTTCGTCCCAGTTCTTCGTCAAAAAAAGCCTCCCTTGGCCCGCCAAAGTCGGTTTT
>JBCCCJ010000736.1:0-3995 GCA_039033615.1 Bacteroidota bacterium | reverse complement strand
CGGGGCGTGGCCGATGATTGGGGCTTGGCCTGAGTCATTTGTGTTGTCACAAAATTCATTCCTTAGAGGCCCAAACCAAAGTGAACCCTACGATTTATCTTACAAAATTAGGAGGTTTCTCCCAGCAATACAATTTTTTGGAAATCTAACATTTCCTCCATTTAAGACGGTCGACTCTGCTTTCCTAAGAGGGATTCCCTTTTCCGGGTCAACAAGGCAAAAAATCCTGCGCATTTAGTCAAAAAATACGGGAGCCACTGCCCAAAATATCGACTAGACTTAGCGGAAATCTTTCATATCATTTTCTGAATACGAGCCACTACCGAGCAGAAAGAGACTCTGCCTCATAATCAGCTTCCAATTGGTTCCAGGGGCGGGAATCGGAAGAAGATTGCTGGTGAAAAAAGCGGAACACCGACCAATAGGGAACAGTATGGCGGGGGCTATCCTGGTTGCTGAGGATGATCATCGTTTTTTGGGCTGCTAGATCACGGACCAAACAAGACCGAAAGCCTCGCCACCAACCAAAATGATATACCATACCCGGGTAGTAAGACTTCATGCGCCAACCCAGGCCATAATTATTGACCCGTTTGCCTCGAATGCCTGGTTGATAAGCCAAGGCCTGATTAGCAGGAGTAAGTAACAAATGATTTTTCAAGGCTTGCTCAAATCGGAACAAATCCTTCGCACTGGCATACACCCCTTTGTCTCCAAACACCCCGTCAATATAGTCTCCTTGGGCATCTTTTCGCTTTCTTCGCACTCGATTATAGCCAGTTGCATAGGCTTGCTTCCCTTCTTCAAGGCGATCCTGATAATTGACCACCTTGGTCTCATGAAGGCCAATAGGGTCGATGATTTCTTGCTGGATAAATTGAGGGTAGGATTTTCCAGAAACTCTCTCAATCAGCAATCCCAGAAAAGCATAATTGGTGTTGAGGTAATGGAACTTTTTCCCAGGTTTTGACCACAACACTGGTTTGTGTTGGATGAAGAGGTCCAACACTTCTTCATTGGTGAGGGGCTTTCTCCGATCCCAGTGAGCGTCTGCCAGACCCATGTAACGGGCCAAGCCGGATCGATGGGTCAACAAATGCCGGATGCTCACCCCTTCATAAGGAAATTCAGGAATGTGCCATTTGAGCGGGTCATCCAACCCCAACAAGCCTTTCTCCATCAAGATCAAGACTGCAGTAGACGTGTAAATTTTCGAAACGGAAGCTAGCTGGAAACGGGTATCTATCGAAAGAGGGATCTGCTGCTCAAAATTGGCCGATCCATAGGCTGCACTGTGCACCACTTCTCCTTTTTCCGCAAACAGCACCACGCCGTTAAAGTTTCGCTTCTTTTGATACGATCGAAACAGAGAATCCAGGGAAGGATGAACTTTTTCAAAGGATTCGCCTACTGGAAGAACCACCTGTGGAAACAGGTCATCGATCTTCAAGCGCGAGAGATCTCCCGACATCATCTCCTGCTGAATGCCATTCCCTTCCTCCACGTGCACGGGGGCGGGAAACAGGCAGATACAGGTTACAATGAGAGCTCGAATAAGAAAGCCGATGGCGTTCATGGCAAAAAGACAGGTCTCGTTTCAGGAACAGGCAAAAGGTAATCGGAAAAATGCTAGTAACAAAAACTAAATAGGTGGTACTACAAGCATCCTGCCAAAGATGTAACCTTTCCCCTCAAGAAGGGGTTAAGATAGCATGAAAACCAATGTATTCTTGCTAATTCTATGCTTTTTGGTGCTTTGGCTCGGAAAGACACATCCGATTCAGGCTCAAGTTCCTTCTCCCTCCTGGCAACTCAGCTATATGGGAGAAACCGTTTGGCACAGCGGCCTTGGTTTGGCCTACGAACAGGCATTTCAACCCTCTTTTCTCAAGGAAAAACCCGGCCGACAGCTTCGCTGGGCTGGCCAACTGGCGTATTTTTCTCATCGCAAGGTACACCGGAGCCTGATGATCCAGGGAAGGCTAGGATATCATTTGCAGATCCACAAAAATTGGGAACTCGGCGGCCTTCTTGGAATCGGAGTCAGGAGGTATTGGCTGGCCTCTCCTACCTTTGTTCAGACTGACGATGGATTTACCCAAAGAAATGGAGCGGGTGGCTGGCAAATCTTACCTGGACTTGGTGGGGAAATTCGTTGGCTCCCCAAGCCGGAGAGAGGATTTTTCCTTCGTCCCTGGCTGATGCAAGGCTTCCCCCACGGAATCGGATCGCTTTCTTTGTTTTTCCTGGAAATTGGATATAGTCAATCTCTACCCCCTCAACCATGACTCGAATTTGTTTTCTTCTCTTACTCTTGCCGCTTTCCTGGACGTGTCGGGCACCAGAATTCCTGCCAGGACCTGCGGTTCAGGAACAGTTGTACCTCGAGCACAAAGGAGCCCAGATGCCCGTGGTGATCGAAGGCAATTCCAGCTCCCAAACCTTCGTGATCGTCATCCACGGCGGTCCTGGGGGAAATGCGATGATTTACAATGATGCCCTCTCGTTTTTTTCAGATCCTTTAGAGGAGGAGTATGCCATGGTGTATTGGGATCAACGCGGGTCGGGCAATAGCTTAGGCACCTATGATCGAAATCTGGTAGAGCTGAGTCAGTATGTAGAAGACCTGGATGTATTGGTAGACTTCTTATTGAGCACCTACGGCAACACTTCCTCCATTTTTCTCATGGGGCATAGCTGGGGAGGGATTTTGGGAACTGCCTATCTGGCCGATACGGAACGCCAAGCCAAGATCAAGGGATGGATAGAAGTGGATGGCGCGCACAACTTCCCCCTGATCAATGCAACGGCACCTGGTTTATTGGTAGATATGGGAGGGCAACAGATTGCGGAAGGCAACCGAACAGATGAATGGGAAGCAATCGTGGACTACTGCGCAGGACTGCCTTCTGTCCTGTCTAATGAGGAGGCCTTGCGGGTCAACCAATTTGCCAATCAGGTAGAAGGCTTTCTGCCCGAAAGTGGGTTAACCGCCCTCCCTCCGACGGAAGTTGGGGACGTGCTGCATTTTTTCCTGAACTCCAATCACAATTTTGTTACCGCGACGAGCAATCAGATCCAAACCTCCCTGGAATTGGGAGACAAAATTCTCCAGTTGGCGCTCACGGAAGAACTCAAGCAAATCCAATTGCCGGCTTTGTTTCTCTGGGGTCGCTATGATTTTGTGGTGCCGTTGGTCTTGGGCGAAGAGGCGCTGGAAACGGTGTCCACTCCCGAAGCAGACAAAAGCCTCGTGATTTTCGAACGCTCCGGCCATTCTCCAATGGCTCAGGAACCCGATTTATTTGTCTCTGCTGTTCAGCGTTTTGTAGAGAAGTACCGCTGATTACTTCCATCTGGAGATGCTTTCCCCTACCTTTGCGCTTTGATTGCCTCGCTTATGAACCCATCTGTTGAACTCAAAGCCAAAGTCGAAGCACACATCCAGTCTTTGGGATTGGACCAGCGCAAGCCCGTCCATCTATATGCCCCGATGCATTACCTCCTTTCGTTGAAAGGAAAACGCATTCGGCCCATTCTTACCCTGCTTGCCTACCAAGCTTCTTCTCAACAAGATCCCGCCAAAGCCCTCAATCTTGCTTGTTCGGTAGAGTTGTTCCATAATTTCACCTTGATGCACGACGACATCATGGACCGGGCTCCGGTGCGACGTGGGCAGCCAAGTGTTCATGTGAAGTGGAATGAGGACATCGCGATCTTGTCCGGTGATGCGCTGTTTGCCCTTTCGATGGGATTGGTAGTAGAGGATTTTCCGGCAAAAGCTGCAGAATTGAACCGGGAATTCACCCAAGTCGGTATGGAAGTCTGTGAAGGCCAAATGGAAGACATGGATTTTGCTACCCAAGCAGAGGTAAGTATTCCTGAGTATATAGAGATGATCCGCAAGAAGACCGCTGTATTGCTCGGGGGCTGCCTAACATTGGGAGCCATGGCCGGAGGAGCTGAGGAGGAGTTGGTGGAAAAACTTCGGCAGT
>JBCCCJ010000735.1:0-3999 GCA_039033615.1 Bacteroidota bacterium | reverse complement strand
GAAAAAAGATCCAAAGAGCTCGAAAACATTGCTCCCCCAGAGAATTGGCGAATAAAAATCGTTTTTGTTGCATACAACTTTGCAATACCTGAGCCGCAACCACTCAACATACATGGATACAGAATCGAGATTGAATTCAAAACATTTGGAGAATTATACTCAGAAATTGACATTCTTAAGACCTTGTTTATTGATTTCTTTTTAAGGCCAATCAATGAAAACAGAACTCCACACTTTGTCAGAGAAAAACTGTTAGAGATGATTTCATCTTAACTCTACCTCACCAAACTCACCGTCCCCCGTTTCACCCGCACCCGCCCATCCAACAACCGATACCGCAGCACACACACATACACGCCTTCCGGCGCAGGTGCCCCTGTCCGGGTGATTCCATCCCAGGAAAGTTGAGAAACGGCTGTGGAGCTATTGGTTTCGAAGGCCAACACACCCCAACGAGAGAAGATCTGGAAAGCCTGAATCGAGGCTACTTCTGCTCCGATCAACACCCGAAAGAAGTCGTTGATGCCGTCGGCATTGGGGGAGAAGGCCGTGGGCAGAAACACCCGCTCGATGGTGCGAATGGTCAGGTCCAGACTGAGGGAGGTCTCGCAGCCGAAGGTGTCTCGGATGGAAATTTGATAGATCAAGGAACGGGCAGGCTGAATCAGGCCGGGCTCCAGGCAGTTTTGACAACTCACAAAACTGTCCGGCGTCCAGCGAACTTCGCTGATCTCGGAGGGATCTCGGCTGGTTTGGATCGGCACAATGGCGGATTCTCCCAATTGCAACTCCAATTCCCGTGGAAAGTCAACCAATAAGCCGGGCAGGGTTTCGATCTGAATCGAGGTATCGGCCATGCAACCGATGGCGTCGGTGAGGGAAATGTCATAGCTGCCGGCGGGTAGGTTTTCCAGGGTCGGCAGGCTGTCGTAGCGAGTGCCGTTGATCTCCCAGACGAAGGGAGCGATGCCGATGGTGGAGCGGAAGTTGCGGAGATAGCCATTTTCCTCGCCGAAGCAAATGTTGGACGAATAATCCAGGCTGATCTGCAAGTCAATGGGAGGCGAAACCTCCACCGAATCTGCCCAGGTGCAAAACTGAGCGGCGATTTGCAGCACCACCATACCGCCCTCTGAGACCGTTAGGCTAGGGGAGGTGCTCCCATCGGGCCAGAGGTAGCTCACACCCGGAAGAATTTCCGCCGTCAATTCGATGCTTTCCCCCAAACAGAAAGGCGGCAGTTGGTCGAAGTTGTTGTCAGGCTTGTCGATGGCGGTCACCTGATAGCGAACCGTGCTGTCACAACCCGTACTCGCCACCAATTGCTCAACTACCATGGTATCCTGAAGGATGGGTACGCCCGCCACCAAGGCCAATTCACAGACCACCACTGCGGTGTCAACTTCTACATCGAAAAAGGGCAACATTTCCAGATTCAACGACACAATGGAGTCGCAACCTGTCGAGCTGAGCAAGGTATCCACATAGAAACCACTTTGGTTGTACGCCTGGGTTCCGATCAGGAAGGCATTCCCTTGACACAATTGAGTGTCGACGAAGGTTTCGAGCACGGCTGCTCCTTCCACTTTCAGGCGCAAGATGGAATCGCACCCCAGCGTGGCGTTGAGGGTGTCTTCATAGGTGCCAGGCTGGGTAATGAGTTGACCTTGCCAATTGAGGGTGCCGCCATCACAAAGCGAAGCGGTATCCTGGGTCAAAAAGTAGCTACAGCCGTCTTCGTTCACCGGCAAATCCGGTGGAGACAACCAGCAACGATCCCGATCGTCCGGCACGCCATCGTCATCCGTATCAAAGTCCGGGTCCGCAGTCAATAAGAGCCCTCCTGGTCCTCCGGTATTGCCCACTTCGATGCTGAGGGTATTGGTTCCAGCCAAGAAATTTCCATTCAGGCTGAAGGTCTGCCCAGTGCCTGCCAGGTAGTTGGGGGGACTCGAAGTGATGTTTTGAGGCACCCCATTCATGAAGACCTGGTTGACAAAATCATCCGCATAGACGACCAGATTCAGTTGAAACAGGCCAAATATCCCTGACGGCAGTTCAAACTCGTAGTGATAGTAGATGAACCCTCCTGTCAAGCAGTCACTGGTCGAGGCGATCCAATCCGCATCAGGTACCGGATTACAGACCCAAGCGCCAGCCGGATCACAGCCACAGGTACCTGCAAAGGTGAATTCTCTCGGTCCGTTGAGGGTATTCGACCAGGTCCAGGAGGAGTCCACCGCTCCAGCAGGGAGTAAGGTATCGTTGCGCTCGTCATAACCCGTCTGGAAAGCAGCAGTAGCCGCCCGATCTTCTGAACAAGGCGTACACAAACCGCTGTAAAAACAATCGCTGTCCATGCAATCGATCAGGCCATCTCCATCATCGTCGATCCCATTGTCGCAGATTTCTTCATTGAGAGGAAGTGAGGTTGGTTCCGGGGAATTGCCTCCCAGAACAGCTAGAACCAAAAGCCAGGCAAGTGCACGCATGTTTCACGACGGTTGTTCTCACAAGGCTACGGATGGAAGGGGAGGAATGCAAATAGGTAGAGCCGAATTGCATTTGGTGCAGAGGGTTGGTTGCCGTTGGCAAGAAGTCTGTTAATGTTGAACCGACGAATGATGATCGGAAAGGCCGAAGGCTGCCCCCCTGTGCGGATGGACCTGTGTGGAGAGCGAGGGGGATGGGGGGTGAATCACTGATGTTGAACTTATTACATCCCCCAACCCCCTTCTCTCTCGCTCCTACCCAGCGCTCCAAGGGGGCATTGCCACTGGCAAGCAATCTTGGAGCTGATTGCTAGAGGAATCCAAATCGAAGATTGCCCCCTGTGCGGCTGAACCTGTGCAGATAGCGAGGGGGGATTGGGGGGTGAATCACTCCCATAACATCCCCCACCCGCCTTCATCAGCCCACCTTTCCTAACCCTCCAAGTCCCTAGACTCCGGGAATCGGAGGGGGCTTTTCGCCTATCGGCGGCCTTAATCTGACGGCTGTGTCCCTAACTGCTACGAGGGGTAGCCCTGCGTTTTCCCCACACTGTGGAAAAAAGTTTCCCATTTTCAGGCAAAGATGTTTAATTTGCTTTTGGCTTAAGGAGTCAAAGGTCTGCCGTCCGGCTGGACATTTTCCTAAAGCATGTACCGCTGATTGAGCATCGTATTATGAATTTCATTGTGTCCGCCGCCGCCTTACATCGGCAGTTGAGCCGTATTTCTGGCGCTATCCCCTCCCGTTCGGTTCTGCCGATCATTGAGAATTTCCTCTTTGAGATCACTGGCAATACCCTCACGATTTCCACCACCAACCTGGAAACGTCCATGCAAACCCGGCTGCCCATCGAGGCCCGGGGGGAGGATATGAAGATTGCCATCCCGGCGCGGATTCTCTTGGACATTCTGAAAGCCTTGCCTGAACAGCCCATTACCTTTATGATTGATGAGGCGACCTATGGGGTGGAGATTGGTTCTGAAAATGGGAAATACAAAATCAGCGGCGAAAATGCGGAGGAATTCCCCCTGATTCCCACTCCAGAAGGGACTGAGTCCATTCGGTTGCCCATGCACGTGATGCTCAAAGCGGTTGGCAAAACCATCTTTGCGGCCAGCAGCGATGAAGACAAGGCCGCCCTCAATGGCATCTTGTTCGATCTCGGAGAACACGCTGCGACCTTCGTTGCGACCGATGCCCACCGACTGGTTCGCTACCGGAGACTAGACGTTTCGGTGGACAATCCCACGACCTTCATCGTGCCACAGAAGGCGCTGAACTTGCTCAAAAGTTCGCTTGACCCCAATCTCAACGTGGATGTGGTCATCAATTACAATGAGAACAATGCGTTTTTTCACGCGGAAGACCTCATGCTGGTCTGCCGCTTGATCGACCAGAAATACCCCCATTCCACTTAAAGGGCTATTCTCCTGTTGCTTGTACCTCCTCCAGAGCTGGCTTACCTGTTGCTGTCTTCCTGGTACTGTTTTTTGCGCCCAAGACGCG
>JBCCCJ010000734.1:0-4003 GCA_039033615.1 Bacteroidota bacterium | reverse complement strand
GCGGCAGGTGGACGAAGGAAAAATCGGAGAAAGAGCACGGCAGAGGGGGCTGATGGGCGCGGGCTTGTAGGCTGTGGGGCTACGCTACGCGTCGTCCCCGGGGTGGCCGGCCGGCGGCTGGGGTATCCTCTTCGTAGCGATGTGACTCGGAGACTCCCTTACGGACAGTGATGTGGGTCGGTGAGAGCGAATGGTGTATCGGCCGGTCAGGGTCGTCCAATCCGCTCCGCAACTAAAATCACCATCGAAGGGCTGAGGCACCTAAGGGAAGCCGTTGAGTCGTAGAGAAGCAGGCAAGTCGCCGCCTTTCCTGCCAAGACAGGCAGCGCGACGCCGAATGCCAACATCAGCAACGCACGACGTCAGAGGCGACAATCGCGACGTCTCGGCGAGCGTGCTGTTCGCGCTCTTTGCGACGCAAGGCCACAGCTTTTCAGAGCACAAGCTCATTGATACCGCGCACTGCGCTGCCAAGTTCCGACAACATGTGCTGCCGTGATGGTCGCATGACGGTCGTGGCTCGCTCAGTTCACTTCCCAGCCCTTTGTGACCGTACATCACACCCCCGCAAGACGAAGTTTAGTGCCCAGCATACTCGGCGCGAGCTTGCCTTGGCGCGTATCAAAGCCCGCGATTTCTTCGACGCGACAGGTCGAGCCTTGCCAATTTGCGGGGCACTCGGCAACGTCGCCAACGTGGCGTCAGCCTGTGCGTTGGCGAGTGACTTCTTCATCGCGATCGCCGCCGCAGCGCAGTGGCGGCTCGCAGAGATCAACTCCCAGCAGCGAAGACCATGTGATGGGCAGGATGGTCGAGCTGGGAGCCAGAGTTAGCTCCGAGTGGCCTAGCTACTGTTCTGGAGTGTGCGTTCGCTGGGAGTTGGCGATACAAGACCGGGCTGCCACCCAGGGGACCACCGTGTCCGTGACGACACTACTAACTGGGAGTCCGGTGGGCGTTGCGTGAAGCGCGAGCCGAAGATGCAGTGTCGACCGGGCGATTGTCTCGGACTTCGGGATCAATTTCCGCCCCTGTTTTGGTGAAGGTCCGAACAAAAATATATTGATGGTTGCGGGGATCTCCTAAGACTCCGCTTTTGTCTTTGCGATTGGCTACCGACAAGACCGCTTCGCTCGTAAAGTGGAACAGGTCTTCGAATTGAACGTATTTGCCGATTTCGTACTGCTGACGAATGGGCCAATCTTCCTTCACGGTTGGGGCTTGCTTTGCGGAACGCTCGGACGCTTTCCCAAAGAGGCCCAGCATGGCTTTTTCCTCTAATTTGGACACCAGATAGCGTGCCACCGTCGGATTCCAACTCAATTCAGCCTGAGCTGGTTCAGGGGTAGGAACTGGCACCTCCTTTTTGCCAGGCAGTACATTTAAGGTCGTTTTGAGTTCAAAAGGATTGACGTCAAAACATTGCAGAGTTGCCGGGCCAATCAGATTCTCCGCCTCAAAAACAGCCTTCCCTTCTTCAGATCGACCATAAAAAACGTACCTGGTTTCCTGCACAATGGCTTCCAAAAAACCGGTGGTATGGGGTTGATTGGTACCTCCGGTCCTGACTTCCAGGTGAACTTTCATCTTTTCTTCCGCAGGAATCGGCATCTCCCCTTCCTTCCAGCTAGCATTCCCCCCGATTTCTTCTTTCCAATCTTCCCCCTCCAGACCGATCTGATCCATGTGATTGACCTGAACTGCGAGTTGAGCGAATATGGGTTGGCCAGTGGATTCATCCAGTTCCAGTTGGCATTGGATGGCTTCTCTGAAAGAAATCGTATCGGCGGAAAGGGTCAATTTTAGGCCCTCTGATTGATTGCGGATTGCCAAAGGCGTTACTTCCGTTTCGTCGATAATGCCTTGGATTTGCGCCATGTCCTCCGCATCAGGCAGCGCATAAATCGGCAAATTGAGCTCAATCATCGGAACCGGATCATAATTGAGGTTCCAATGGGTGTAGGCCCGCATTTGATATACGCCCGGTTTCCACTCTTCTGGAATCGCCAAATCTCCGGCCGCTACTCCTGGGTGCAAGCGTAGTTTTTGATGGCGAACTACCTTCCCATCAGGGTCGATCCATTCTACGTGAACAATCTTGGACTGAATTTCCTCTAGCTTTCTGTCAGCGGCAATGATCTGATACCAGATGTCTTCCCCCAACACATAAAAGGGTCGATCCAACACCACCTTCAATTCATCCGCTGGAGGTTGGGCATGCACCTCAAAAGAGAGCAAGAGGGCAAGTGATACGAACAGGAAGCGAGTCATGGGAGAAACCTTAGTTAACGAAGAAATCGGGTTTTTCATAGGTAGCACGGGCCAGGATGATGCATTCTATGCATTCCGGTAAAGGGTCTTCAAAGGATTCACAGGCTTCGAATAAGGTAAAGGGCAATTGGCCTCGCGAAATTCGAAATCGAAGGGTGTCAACTGTCGAGAACTCCACCACTCCCAGGACACTCCTTGTGGAATTTTCATCATTGATGATGTTGCCCACCACTGGAGCAGGAATTTGATCAAACAGTCCTCCGGCCCCATTGATCAATTGGTTGACCTTCTCATAATATTCAAACACCTCCTGAGTGATGGAATGCTGATAGACGGAAAAATAGTGGACATCTTTGAAGGGTCTCCCCAGATTGGAGGCCATCAAAAAGGTTTCTACAGACCCGTTTTGCAAGGCATTGGTTGTCAGGATGGGGGAAGGATTACGCTCAGTGGACCGATTGAAATAGCAAGTGCGGTTGGGCGCCAGGGGATTATTCGGATCTGTGTATTCCCGAAAGGAATAGTCCTGCTCAATTTCCCAGCGAAAATGAGGCCGAAAGCCTGGCTCCAGGGTATTAAAGATGGAAAGGTCTAAAAATCGACGGGAAACCACGAAGCCGTTGTCTTGGGCAATGTTCCTCGTTTTCCCGACAATTCGCATGCTATCCGGCATTTGCTTGGGGGGAAGGAGGGAGGGGGTGCTCCGAAATGTCTCTCCTGTTGCCAGTTCAATTTCCACGTGATAGCTCTGTCCGACTTTGAGAGACCTACGCTCATCGACGGGGATGAAGTATTCGCCGTCGATTCGTTCTTCGAAGGTGTCCAAGAGTTCGCCATCTTCATAAAATCCAATGGTTGCTCCCTCCACTGCCTGCGATCGGACCAGATTTCCCGCCTCAAAGCCTGTGGCCTGAAACAGGAACAGGGACCGCTTGAAGGGATTGTTGGTGATGACTCCGTTGATCACGAGAAATTCCGCCGCTTCCTCTTCGGTCTCAAACTCAATTTGTTCGATACAGGCGGTGGCTAGCATCAGCAAGCTGAGTCCCAGTCCCCAAATCACCTTTTTGGACATATTCATGGTCGGATAGATTAAAAGCGAAAATTGTAGCTCAACATCGGCAAGGCTGCGCCCAACACGGACAATTGGTAGGCTTCGAAACCTCCTCCTCCTCGCTGGAAATAGACAGAGAAAGGATTGTTGCGGCCGTAGAGGTTGTATAAAGAAAGGACCACTTCAGATTTGGATCTGCTGCGCTTGATCACCTGCCGGTCAAAGGTCGCGGAGATATCCAGACGATGGTAATCTGGAATCCGGTATTGGTTGCGTTCGGAGAAGGCGGGCACTTGGAAAGAAGGAAAAATGGGATATACCCCCACCGGAACCGAAACCGGGCGTCCGGTCCGATACACGAAATTGAGCGAATAGGTAACCGATTTCCGGGCTTTCCAAATGGCTGTGATGGTGATGTTGTGCGGGGCATCAAAATCTGAAGGGAACCATTCTCCTCCATTGACCACCGCAACATCCGGCAGGATCGGGGTGCGTTGCAAGCTGCGGGAATACACATAGGCGGATTTCACTTCCCACTTGCGGATCTGAAAATTCAAACTGAACTCCCCGCCATAGGCTTGCCCGATGGCGGGCAAAACTTCGGTTTCTACCCGCTGATTGACCAAGAGGCGGGCAAAGTTTCGGTTGACCACCTGCCCCTCCAAATCCCGATAGTAG
>JBCCCJ010000733.1:0-4010 GCA_039033615.1 Bacteroidota bacterium | reverse complement strand
CGGCGTGCGGTCCTGGGTTCGAACGGCGCGGGCAAAACCACGCTCTTTAATGCGATCACCGGGGACTTTCCGACAACCACAGGCCGCGTGCGGTTCTTTGGGTTTCCGCCCCAAGCATGGTCGGTTCCCGAGCCATTGGACAGCAGCTTGCGCCCAAAGTCGGAGATGGTGAACGTGGTTACTTGATCATTCAAGCCCAGTTCATTCATCGCATCATAAAAGGATTTGAGAGCATCATTGACAGTCGTCATCAATTCATTGTGCTCCTCAATATCACCGTGGGTATCAAAGCCTCCTACCGACAGGAAGAAGGTCTGATGCTGCATATTCAGCTCATTACGCGCAGCGATGGTCTGAGCGGTCATTTTCAATCGGGTAGACAAGCGGTCCGTGCCAAATGGAGTCGTCAATACCTGACCGGAGGCGATGGCGGAATTGAATTCAAAAGAGGCTCCCACCGCATCCTTCACGGAATTGGCGTAGGCCGTCTCCAGCGTATTTTGATAAGAGGCATCAATGAGGCTGTCCAGCGTTTGGCGCTTGAGTTGCTCGAATATGTTATTGCTATTCGCCCCGGTCAGCAGGATGCTCCCACCCTGGTTGCTGTTGATCACATAAGGCAGCACATATTGGCCCTTCTGGATGATATTCCCCTCATCTATAGAAATGTTCATGGAGATATTCTGGTTTTGATTACCCGTGTAGAGAATATCTGCCAAACGCCCCTGCCAGCCGCTCAATTGACTCCGGCTATTGGGGATGGAGGTTTGCCAATGCTGCTGTTGATCCGAGTGAGAAAACAAGCCCAGCGGCAGATCTACCAACTGAGAGTTGTATTGCTGCTTGGTGGTCGGCTCTACCAGAGACCCGATATTAGTCAGGAAGGCCAAATCCCCCTGATCAAACATGCTCTTCAAGTCCCCCAGATTCGGATGTAGCCCAAGGTCCTGGCCTTGAGGTGTAAGGGGAGTGAGGGGAAGCACGTCTGCCTGGGGAATGGCCAGATGGGTGCGACGCGTAGCGTATTCCGCATATTCAGACTGGCCACGCGGGATCAGCATATTGAAGCTGTCATTGCCTCCGCCCAGCAGAACACAAACCAGGGCTCGGTACCCGGTCTGTGGCCTGAACAAGGGACGATTGGCCGCAGCTGCTGCGCTGATCAGGCCCATATTGGTAATCCCGGACAGCAGAGAAGTCGTTCCAAGGGCAGCACATCCTTTGCTGAGCGTACGGATAAACGCTCTTCGACTATGGTGATTGTTAGACATATGTTCTGCGTTAGTGCTTATTTCAGAATGAGGTAATCGGGAGAGGCCAGGAGATAATAGAGGGTCTCTTGTACTGCCCGCAGATCGGAGTAATTGTTGTGGGTCTGCGCCTCGGTGATCGCATATTCGATCATGGACCGGGTTTGGGGGGAGAGTTGTCCCCGGCAGAGCAGGGTGTCAAAGCGATCCAGAACCGCCGAAACCCCGAGACTGGTCATGAGGCTTTCTTCGAAGCTCAAATCCAGCTCGGGATGATCGCCACCAGACCAATTGCGGAAAGCCCGCTGCTCAATCCGGTGCTCATTGGCATTGAGGTGCTCGATGGCGGTTACGGAGTTCAGGATTTGAAACTCCGGAGATACCAGGCCGAGGGGCGTTACGAACTTTTCTTCCCCATACAGGGGAGAGAAAAAGTTGAATACCGTTGGGGAGCCCAGAAACCGCTGGCCCAGGTTCCTCTCATTGGCGTCCCGCAATTGAAAAGCAGCCGTATCATCAAATACCTCGAAGGCCGCCATCAGGCGGGTAAATCGCTCTAGGGGCTGGATCAGCTTGCCAGCGTTGGGATGGGTCATCCAGGCACAGTCTCTCGCTTCGGGGTCCGTCAGGATCGCCTGGATCACCGCCATGAGATCTCCCCGAACGCCCTTGCCATTGTTTGCAAAAACGGTAGCCACCCGATTGACATAGGCGGGAGAGGGGTTGGATTTGACGAAGTTCTGAATGAGGCGGATGCTGATAAACGGGCCCGTATTGGGGTGATCAAACAGCAGGTCCAGCGCGTCATCTATGTCTTCCTGCCCGCCCCGGCCGGGGGGAAGCAGCGTACCGTCAATCATTCTTTTTTCCGAAACATCATGGTAGGCCCCAAATACCTTCATCGGAAGGAGCATGTGCAGATCCTGCCACTCGGTAAATGCGATGTCCATCCCATGCCAATCCTTGCCTTCGGACATGCCCGTGAAGACTTTGGCCATTTCCTGGATGTCCTCATTGTCATAGGTGGGAATTAGCTTCCCTTTTTCATCTTTCTTAGGGGTGCCGTCATTGTTGAGCTCTACCAGGCCAATGGTAAAGAGCTGCATGACTTCCCGCGCATAGTTTTCGTCCGGGCGAATGTTGAGGCCATAATCGGCTTTTTGATTGCGGCGGGAACTCAAGTAGCGGCTCATGGTCGGAGACATCGTTACCTGGCCCAGAATATCCCGATAGTTCCCAAAAGCATTTTTATAGAGGATGTCATAGTAATGGGCCAGCATATACCCACGCTGTTGCAGGAATGATTGACCTTGTGAAGAAACAACCAGGATCTGACTCAGGGCGAAGGCCAGTTTATGGCGCAACTGGTCCTCGCGCTTCATGAGTACGTTGTAGAAGGCAGAGCTGAGATAGCGCCATTCGGGAGAGGCCACATAGCCAGGTTCCGCCTCAAAGCTCAAATAATCAGGATAGCCGAAGGTCTGCCAGTAGGCCCCTTCAAAGGACGTATCAGCCGACATGGCAAATTGCTCATCTAGCCAGGCTTTGATGCCAATCGAATCGACATGGGCCATAGCGTCCCAATTGTAACCCAGGGTCGCCTGGGACAAAAATCGGGAACTGCCTTCGAGACCTGGGCGCATCATCGTACCCGATATTGCGTGTGTCGCGGTATCGGTAGACTGCGCATCGCTGGAACTCACCCGGAGTCCGATCTGATGGCCTTGACCAAAATGATCCTGATACGTCTGGGCCAGGGCAGCAGGGAAGATCCCCCCGCCTAACTGGCCCCACAGTAACATAACAGGTAACAGGAAAGAAGTTCTCATAATTAGGGAAAGAATTGAGGTAACGTTGATGGGGTAAAGTACCTACGTGGATAAGGGGCAGCCGCGCAGGATGCGCGCACGAGCGTCTCTGAATGGGTCGACACAGCGACCATTTCTGTTTGAACTGATAAATTAGTCAGCCATTTAACCGCAATGATGAAGGATCATGGAATCATGAGATTTGAAACCTTCTCCAGGTGCTTGCACACGCCAGAAGGCCTCAAAAATGATACGTTCAGCCGGTGTATATCCCGCTGATCATCCAGACTCCCCCCGAATCAAGTTCCCCAAACCTGATGGTAACAAAGGAGGTGGAAGCCTACGATGGAAAACACGCACCATGTTTTCACCCCCTTCGCACCAAACACCAAGCCATTTCGACTGTTCGGACATCATTTTACGCCAATGACCAGATGTTAGGAGCGGAGGAAGGGGGAGGACTAGCCAGCGTGCATGGCCGCTTATGATGGATTCGGGCTCGTGTGGGTGGTAGGATAAAAGCATCTCCAAATGGGATATGTTACAAGAACTGAAATCCGGTATTTCCACCTTGCCGTACCTACGGCACGGCTGATCCCTTGGATCGCTAAGACCACGTTTGGGACGCTAATTTTCTCGAAAATTCTCTATCCCAAACATGGTCTAAGTTGCTACCCACATCTGCGTCCCTAACGGGACACTTGGCGGTGCCAGGAGCAAAGATTGTCGAAGACAATGGTCCCATAGGGACCAATAGGTGGGTAGGATGACCAAAAACCGGCGGTTGGCCGTGCCGTAGGTATGGCAATGTGGAAAACTTGGTCAGTACCCCCCTTTTTATTTCGAATGCTCGGAGATATGACCTGTGCTATTGCTTCTCCTTTGGCTGACTCCTAGCTTTGGGGAACTATGTAAATTTCGGCAAAAAAAGGGGAGGTGAGAGTCAAATCCT
>JBCCCJ010000732.1:0-4011 GCA_039033615.1 Bacteroidota bacterium | reverse complement strand
TGGTTCGAAAAGCGCTTCCCTGCTTCATTCGCGAAAAGGTAGTTGTTGACATTGGAAGCTGGCATCTGATTGATGATTTCCAGCACGTCTTCTCGCTGTAAGCGCCCCTTCTTCTGCACAAACTCCTCCATGTACTTGATGAAATCCAAGTTGGTGTAGTCGCGGAAATACCCATTGGTGATGTAGAGATCTTTCCAGCCGTCATTGTCATAATCCGCGAGCAAAGCAGACCAACTCCAATCGGTATTGGAAATACCTAGTTGCTGCCCGACCTCGCTGAAGGTCCCATTGCCATGGTTGAGTTGGAGCATGTTCCGCATGTACTGATAGTGAAAACCAGAGCGGATGTTGAGGTCAAATTTGGGATAATTGTCCGGCGCCATGAGGAGCTTCTGCCGCCGATTGTCTTCGGGAAGCATATCGAGGGTGAAGATATCTGCCAGCCCATCGTTGTTGATGTCTGCCACATCGTTCCCCATCGAAAAATGGCTACTATGACCGATTTGTTCCTTCAATCGGTCGGTAAAGGTGCCGTTTTGATTGTTGAGGTAGAGGTAATCCGGGATGGTATAGTCGTTGGAGACGTAAAAATCTGGCCAGCCATCATCATTCACATCGGAAATGCCCAGGCCTAGGCCATAGCTCAAAGCCGAGCCGATGATGCCTGCTTGTTGGGTTACGTCCTGAAATTTCCCTCTGTCCTGCCGAAATAGCCGCAAGCCTCGTTGCGGATCATCGGTTTCAATCATCTGCCTCGTGGTGACTTCATTCAAGACAGGCAGAGACTTTGGATTGTGATTCAACAACAGCATATCCAAATCCCCGTCTCGATCATAGTCAAAGAAATAGCCCTGATTGCTGAAGGCATCGCTGTCCAGGCCATAGGCAGCGGCTTGATCTTCAAATTGGGGAATGCCTGCCTCATTGTTCCCCAGGTTGATGAAGAGTTGATTCTTGCGTTTCTCATTGGGCAAAGAACCAGAGTAGCACAAATAGAGATCGAGCTTCTGATCAGCATTGATGTCTACCATGGTTACCCCCGTCTGCCAAGGACCGGGTCTACCCATGGTGCCAGAAGCCTCGGTGATTTCTTCAAAAGTCCATTCTCCCCGATTGAGGTAGAGAGCATTGGGACTCATGTTGGCACTGAAATACACATCCTCCCAGCCATCTCCATTGACATCTCCTACCGCAACCCCTCCCCCATTGTAGAAGTACTCATACATCAGGATGTTGGTATTCAGCCCTTCTTCCAGCTGATTTTGGAAACGGATGCCAGAAGTTTGGGGGGGAATAGACTCAAAAAGAGGCGGGACTTCGGGCACTGGCGGAGGAGCAGGTGTGGTCGTAGCAGATTCCGAGGAATCCGTACACCCAAACAGGACCAGCAGGCCTCCCAAAAGCCAGAAAAAGCGAGGAGTATTCATAGGATGAAAAAGGCAAGAAATCTATCCCCGAACAAATTCAGGGATAGATTTCTGATCAATGAGTAGCTATACTTAGTTGCCGTAACCAGGATTCTGAACCAGAAGCTCGTTCCGGAATATTTCGTCCCGGCTGATGGGGCGGAAGTACATCTTGTCGTCCCAGGCACGCACTTCGTTTTCGGTGTTTTCTACCACTGAATAGGAGTAGTCATACACCGTCTTGTCATGACGATAGGGGACCAATGGAGAAGCACCAGGCTTGAGGGTAGCACTGATTTCAATCGCTTGAATACCTCGACCAAGGGTCTCTTCGGCAATCAACCAACGACGTGCGTCATGGTAGCGATGCTCTTCGTAGGCCAATTCAATCCGACGTTCGTTGCGGTAGCGATCTACGAGGTCTTGACCAGCGTCATCGACCGCAGGCATGCCTACGCGAAAGCGAATTTTGTTCAACCATTCACGGGCCATTGCTTCGTCGCCAGTTTCGATACAAGCCTCCACATAGTTGAGGACTACTTCGGTGTAGCGAATGAAAGGCCAAGGTACCACCTGTGCATTGGACTGGTTGTCTGGCAAAGCAGGATCTGGATCAATGAATTTCCGCACGTAGTAGTGGGTACGGCTCCCATTCCAGTTCTCGATAGAAGAAGAACGAGTATCTACTCCAGGGATGGTTCCACCAGCTCCGTCATCGTAGAATCCACTTTGGATTTCGTTGGCCGGATCAATGTCAGCGGCAGAAGACGGACGTGGCTTCCAACCGGCTCCATCATACATGACTGAAGCGTAAAAGCGAGGGTCACGATTGGCGTAAGGATCGGCCGCATGCTCGGCATTGTCCCAGTCGAAACGAGAACCATCCATCATTTCGTAGTCATCTACCAACTGCTGGATCGGCGTATTTCCTGCCCAGTTGTTGTAGCCATTGGGGCCATTGTTGATGCCGAAATGGATACCACCCAGAGGCCAGTTGCTTTCGTCAGTGAACTCAGGGGTGTGGGTCCGTTGGAAAATCAGTTCTACCGCAGCAGCAGGATCACCCACGGCGCTACCACCGCCCATAGAAAGGGAGATGTAGTTTTGCTTGCCTTCTTCGGCGGAAACCGGAGAACTCAGGTCAAGCATATAGCCTTCGGTCACATCCAGCACGGCTTTGGCAGCAGATTTTGCGGCTTCCCAGCGCGCATCCTGACTTCCAGAAGTATAGGCCACCAAATCAATGTCACCAAATCCAGACAACACAGAAGAATTGGCTTGGGCTTTTCCGGCATCATGGAGATCGCTGGCTGCGTAGAGCAAGATGCGAGATTTCAGCGCCATCGCAGAGGCCGTGCTAGCCCGGCCGGGAGTTTCCTCCTTGCCATCAAGTAAATTTGCCGCTTCATCCAAATCGCTAACGATGAAATCTACACACTCCGCGAAGGTACTCCGAGCGATGGTGAAGTCATCATCCAGGCCATAAGGCTCAGCAATCAAAGGCACCCCACCGTAAAAACGAACCAACTGCTGGTAGTAATAGGCACGCAAAAAGTGAGCTTCTCCGAGCAGTCTTTCTTTGAGGACTTCATCCGTGAAGGTAGCCGTAGGTAGCTCTTGGATGGCGATGTTGGCGGAACGAATGGCCAAATACATCTGATCCCAACGCCAGGTAGCACTCTGCCAAGCGAGGTTGGAGGGTTGCTCGGAACCTTCGGTGAAGGTGTTGATGTTTCGCCCGGCGTGGGTGAACATCGCTTCATCCGTTACCGAGGAAAGTCCTTGCTCCTCAAAGCCACCATAGCCGAGGAACGAATAGACGTTGTAAATAAATGCCTCGGCCAAGGGACCGTCAGACCAGGTAGCTTCACTGGAAATTCGATCCAGCGGTGGCGCGTTCAGAAAGTCCGTATTACACGAATACTGGACCATAGATGCTACCACCGCGAGTAGTAATAAAAACTTGGGAAATTTCATGAGAATTGGGAAAAATGCTTAGAAAGTTAAACTAAGGCCGGTGTTGATTACCCGGGATTGTGGGTAGTACACCCCGTTTCCAGCAGTTGCCTCTGGATCGAAGATGTTGTTTGCCGCAATGGTCACAAGGTTGAGTCCATTGACGTACACCCGCAGGTTCCCGATTTTCACCTTGTCAAGAAGGGCTTGAGGAAAGCGATAGCCAATCTCAAAATTCTTGAGGCGAATGTAATCTTTGTCCAACAAAAAGTATGTGTTGTTCCCAAAATTACCTCCGGTATAATAGGTATCTCCCCGGCTTGCCAAGCGTGGATGCTCACTGCTGGGATTGTCGATTGACCAGCGATTGTCATGCTGATACTTCAGGTAGTTACCGATGTCTCCAGACTCAGTCTGTAGCCGCAGCATTGCACCTGTAGCACCTTGCAAGAGAACCGTTAAGTCAAAGTTCTTGTATTGTAGGCTCAAATTCGCACCAAAATTGAAGGTCGGCACGGTGTTTTGATCCAAGCGAATTTGATCATCCGCATCAATGATGCCATTTCCATCTTGATCAACGAACTTCATATCACCAGGCAACAATTGATTCGTTACCCCACTGTAATCCAGCGTCTCATTTTCGATGTCG
>JBCCCJ010000731.1:0-4011 GCA_039033615.1 Bacteroidota bacterium | reverse complement strand
GGAAAATTCGTGCATTCGTGGCAAAAAACGTTTGCTTCATGTGGGCTTGCGACATGTTGGGATGCACCCTCTGTCGGATGCCCCTCCCCTTTTTGCCAATAATTTCATATTTTCCACTCCCAACGCTTTACCCTCTACAAGCCTGCTGAATTGAATTCCCCCCCCCTTCCTTTCCCTTGCCCACCAAATTCGGGACTTGATTGCCGCCAATCAAACTGGCGAGGCATTCCAACAATTGCTGGATGCCTTGCAAAATCATCCCGAGCTGGACACCATCATCCTGAATGCTGCCCGCTACGATCAATTGCGCACAGACATTCGGCAGGGCGTCCTGCCCCAGGAATGGCAAACGGTAGAGATGAGTCGGATTCGCAACAATTTGCTGGAAATCGTCCGAGAATTGGAGATTCTGGGGCGGGGCGAAACCAAGGTATTCATCGCCTACCAATCTCATGAACCCAGCAGTCAATTGGCGCTATTTCTCCACGATCAATTGAAGGCAAAAGGCTATGTGCCTTTCCTAGACGTCAAAGACATTCCGGTAGGCGCGCATCTGCCTACTGCCTTGAAGAAAGCAATTAGCTCCGCTCACTACTTCATTTTGCTCCTCTCCCAAGCAAGCCTGACCAGTCAGGTAGTCTTGGAGGATCTGAAACTCGCCCGTAACCTCCGCGAGAGCAAGGGCTATCCAGTTCTCCTCCCGGTTCGGGTTCAGTTGCCGGAAGACACGCGTTTCCATGCTGATTTGAACCAATTGCTTGGGCAGATTCGCTCCCTGCCCTGGCAGGGACAAGGGGACAACTCCCAGATATTGGCAGACCTATTGGACGTGATTGGCCAACGAGCCACCCTTGCGGTAGAAGCCTCCGAAATCTCCCCCGAAAACGAAACCTCCGATTTCATTGGGCAACCCGATCAGCCTCCCCTTCCGGTGGCCAGTTTGCGCTACCCACGTGGGGGGGAGCCCTTGGACTCCGAATTTTACCTCCAACGGCCAGGGGAGCAGGTCTTCATTGAGCAATTGACCGGGGAAGAAAACATCCTCCTGATCAAGGGACCCCGCCAATACGGCAAAACCAGCCTCTTATCGCGGGTGATTCAACACGCCCGTGCGGCCCAATTCCAGGTCGTTTCCCTCAATTTTCAAAACCTCCACCGGGCGACACTGAACAGTTTTGACCAATTGCTATGGGAATTTTGCAGCAAGATCAGTCGGCCTTTCCGCCTGCGCAAGCAATTTCAAAACGACTGGAAACAAGCCTTGGAGGCCATGCCCAACCGGGACCGCAAGCAATTGGTGGAAGAGTTTCTGGAAGACGAGGTACTCCCCATCCTGGAAAAAGAAGCTGGCTACCTCCTCATCGCCATAGATGAAGCAGATCGTTTGTTCACGCGGCAACAGGTGTCCAACGAATTTTTCTCCATGCTACGGGCCTGGCATGAGTTGCGCACCACAGATCCAGCCTGGGAGCGGCTCAAAGTGGCCATTACCTATTCCACGGACGCGCAAGCCTTCATCACCGATCTGGATCAATCCCCCTTCAACGTAGGAGCGATGAATGAGTTGGTCCCGTTTGAAGTGGCCCATATTCAGCAACTGATTCAGGCCTACCGCCTGACGGCCCAATTGCCCCAAGACGCGACAACTCGCTTGCACGACCTCTTAGGGGGACATCCTTTCCTCATTCGCTCCGCTTTGTATCGCTTGGCGGCTGGGCAAGGGAGCTTCGAAGACCTCTTGACGCAATCGGATCAGGATCTTGGCCCGTTCAAAGATCACCTGGACGCCCTCTATCACAAACTCAGTCAACGCTCGGACTTGGCTCAGGCTTTTCGCAGCGTGATTCGGACCAACCAGTGCGAAGACAAAGCCTTATTGAGTCGTTTGGCTGCCATTGGATTGGTCAAATCTGGGCGAAATGGGCAGATTCACCCCGCTTGTGAGTTGTATGGATCGTATTTTCGGGATAAATTCTAACCGTTAACAGATTTCTTCCTCATTTTCAGTCCATCATGAAGTATCAGGCAGGCGGCGCACTCAAACAACATGATCCAGGCTACGTAGTCCGGCCAGCGGATGATGAATTGCTGCACGCCCTACAAGAAGGAGAATTCTGCTACGTGCTGACCGCGCGCCAGATGGGCAAATCCTCCCTCAAAGTGCGCACCATCACCCGCCTCAAAGACCTGGACTGGCAATGTGCGGATGTGGACATCACCCGAGTCGGCATTCAGCAAGTTGAGCAGGAGCAATGGTACTATGCCTTTCTCCGGCTGGTGGCCCGCTCCTTTCGGGCCAAAGCCGACTTTGACGCCTGGTGGCAGGCCCAAGCCCAGACCACCCTCATCGACCGCTTCTTCTCCTTTTGGGGAGACTATTTGTTGCCCCGGACCGAAGGCCCCCTCGCGATCTTCATCGACGAGATCGACTCTCTCCTGGGACTGGATCCCACCACCTTCAATACCGATGACTTCTTCGCCGCCATCCGCGCGATCTACAACGCCCAGGCCACGGAGCCAGCACTCCGGCGGCTGCACTTTTGTGTGCTGGGGGTCGCTGCACCAGATGACTTGATGCAAGATCCGGCCCGAACGCTGTTCAATGTAGGAAAGGCGATCAACCTGACCAACCTGCGCCAGGAAGATGCCGAAGTCTTGCTGCCGGGCCTGGAAGGGAAAGGGGTCGCCAGCACAGCTCTCCTCCAGGAAGTCATGCACTGGACCCATCCCATGGGCATCCCTACCTGACCCAACGCCTCTGTCAGGCCATCAGCCGCCTAGAAACCGTGGCAGAGGCCAAAGCTGCCGTCCAACAACAAGTAGAGGCACTGTTCCTGGGTCAAAACAGCCTCACTGACGAACGCAACTTCAGCTATATCCAAATCCGGGTCCAAAAGCCCGGCCCCTATCAACAGGCAGTACTCGATCTGTACGAGCAAGTCCTCCAGCAAGGCGTCGTTTCGGTCCAACCCCAAGACAAAGCCCACTTCTACCTGAAGCTGACCGGCCTGACCCAGGAAATCGAGGGCCAATTGCGGCTCAACAACTCCATCTACCAGCGGGTATTTGATTCGGCTTGGGTCGAAGAGGTCCGCCAGAGCATCCAGCGCCCCTTTGAAGCTGATCTTCAGCGCTGGCTGACCAATGCCAATCAGCCAGATTTTTTGCTCACGGGCGAACGCCTGAAAGAAGGCCTGGCCTGGCAACAGGCGCAAGCAGAGGCCCAGCGTTTTGTCAGCCCACAGGAGCGCTTCTTCCTCAACGCCAGCGTACAGGCGGAGCAAGAAGCCGCACGCTTGACCCGGGAGCGACAGCGCCAGAATCGCCGCCTGACCCTGGCCCTGATTGGAGTAGGCATTGTGGCCGTCATCGCCATCTTCTTTGGGATTCGATCCACTTCCATCGCTGCCAATTTGGAGAGGCTAAGTGAAGCCTTGAGTATCACTACTCAGGCAGAGCAGCTAGGGGATCAACACCCCAATCTTTCGCTGGCCCTGGCGGATTACGCCTATAACCTCTATTCTGACGAACCTCTGATTCAGCAAACCCGCTTGGACCGTTTTCGTGCCTCTCCCCCCCCCCCTGGTCCTGAAACACGGCTGGGGAGGAGGAGATTTCTCTTGTCAAGCCCTGCATCCCAATGGGAAATTGCTGATTACGGGCACAAGTGGCGGCATCGTACAGGTCTGGGAGTTGGCTACGGGAAAAGAAATCCAGCGCTTCGAAGGACATAGCGCGGAGGTCATAGCGGTTGCGGTGGATGGGCCCAGCCAGCGGGTGATCACCGCCTCAGATGACAACACCGCCAAAATCTGGGACCTCCAAAGCGGAGCCGAACTCCATACCCTCCAAGGACATAGCGACAGGGTCTATGCGGTTGCGGTGGATGGGCCCAGCCAGCGGGTGATCACTGCCTCAGCGGACAACACCGCCAAAATCTGGGACCTCCAAAGCGGAGCCGAACTCCATACCCTCCAAGGACATAATTCTGCGGTCTATGCGGTTGCGGTG
>JBCCCJ010000730.1:0-4016 GCA_039033615.1 Bacteroidota bacterium | reverse complement strand
GTCTTGTCCGCCTGGGCAAGCAGCCGCCGAAGGCTGTCCAGCAGCGCCGCATCATCACCGCAGGCATTAACGAGAAACGCGGAGCTTCCAGCCCCACGCATACCTACACAGATACAGGTCTCTACACCGTGTCGTTGATTGTCTCGGATGGGCTAGGTTGTACTGACACCTTGACCAAATCTGATTATATCTATTTGCGCTTTCCACAAGCTCAAGTGTATGGTACGACCACCACGGCTTGTAATCCCGTTACCCTTACGTTTTATGCTGATAGTTCAACCATAGATGGAATTGGGGCGGCATATGAGTGGTGCCTGACTGACCTCAACACCAATTCAATAGATTGCTTCACCACGGGTGCAGGCGAGGATAGCCTTGCCATCAATTTCCCCAACTCGGGGGATTTCGAAATCACCGTAACCGTTCAGGATGCCGAAGGATGTGAGGGTACCTCCGAGCCGTTTGCCTTCAACATCATTTCCCGCGTCATCCCGCCACCGCTTGAAATGAGAAACGTAACGGTGGTAGATGAGCAGACCATCGAAATTGCCTGGGAACCCTATCCAGGAACTGATTTCGTTGAATATCAAGTCTACCGCACTACTTCTGGAGGAGCTGGAGCAGTATTGGTCGGAACGGTTGACAACATCAATACCACTGTCTTCCGGGAAAGCGATCCTGGGCTGGTCACAGAGACCACTTCCTATTGCTACCGGGTGCTAGTTCGGAATACTTGTGATGAAGTCTCTATTTTGGCGGATACGGAATCCCATTGTACCATTGAATTGGAAACGACCCAAGGTACCGATGAAATCACCCTCGATTGGAGTCCATACGTGGGATACGTTGTCAACAGATATGAAATCTACCGCACCGATACCTATGGCGGAGTACCGGCTCCTGTGTTCCTGAATGAAGTTCCTGGCAACGTCCTGACCTATACCGACCTGGACATGTTCTGTCGGGATTCGGTTTCTTATCGGGTCTTGGCCATTGGGGTGGACGAGCAATTTGAGCGCTCCTTCAGTGATATTGATGGCAACCTTCCTTTCCATCCAGAACCAGTACTTTCCGCTGATATCTCCTCGGTCTCCGTCATCGAAGACTCTTTCATTCAAGTGAGTTGGTCCCCCTACACGGGGTACTTGCCGAGCTACTATGTCTTGCAAAAATCAGCTGATGGCTTGGAGTGGAATGTCTTCGACACATTGTCTCTCACAACTTTGACCACCTCAGACACCTTGGTAAGCGTGGATGACAATTCGTACTTCTACCGAATTTTTGCAGTGGATGAGTGTGGCGATGTTTCTGCCGAAGGATTGTTTGGCAAATCTATCTTATTACGGGCTCAGCTAGATCTCTCCGGCAGGGTCCCCCAGTTGCTTTGGAGTCCTTATGAAGAATGGTCGTTAGGCGTAATCAATTACCAGGTTGAAGTCCTGAATGATGCAACCGGAGAATGGGAGATTGTCGATTTGGTTGGGGGAAATCAGAACAGATTCGATGACAATGTCACCAGGCTGTATCAAGGAACCTATTGTTACCGGATTCGGGCGTTTGAGATCGCCGGAGACGGTCAAGCTCTGTCCAATGAAGTCTGTGTCACCTTCCGACCGAATGTATTTGTCCCCAATGCATTCACCCCTAACAATGATGGGAAGAATGACGAGTTCACCGTATTTGCCCCGAATACCCGGGTCGCTGAAATCGCCATCTTCAACCGTTGGGGAGACGAGTTGTACCGATCCTTCAACCTAGACAATGCATGGGACGGCACCTATCGTGGCCAACCCGTGCAGGAAGGGGTCTATGTCTTCATCATCAAAGGGGTCGGGGAAGACGGAACAGAGTTTACCCGCAGGGGCACCGTGACCCTTTTGCGATAGTTTTTGAACGCATATTTGGAAAAACCTGTCAGAATTCGTCATTCTGGCAGGTTTTTCGCTGTTCATCAAGGGAATGGCATCCAAACAAAAAGTTACTTAACTTTCTCTCTCCTATTCCCAACCACAAACCCAACCTCATGAAATCATTGTATCCGCATCTACTTTTCCTCCTCAGTTTCAGTTTATTCCTTCCACAAACTGCCCTCATGGCGCAGGATGTCTTATACCTCCAGGATGGAAGTCGGCTGGAGTGCAAAGTCTTGCAATTGAATACGGAGCAGCTTTCTTACGTTTTGCCAAGCAATCCGAATGGCAACCCGTTCACCCTCAACCGTCAGAATCTGATGCTGGCGTTTTTGTCCACCGGGCAATTCGCGGTTTTTGATAGCAAACTCTCGACTGGTTTCAAAGCGTTTGGCAAAGTAGGCACCCCTACTGACAAGATCCTGACCTATGACTACAAACTAGAAGAAGTCAGTATTCTGTCCCAAACCGGAGAGTCCATCAAGTATCACAAGACTTCTTTGCCAGATGGTCCTTCCTACACCCGGCAGTTGATCAATGTGCTGCTCATTGTGTATGGAGATGGGCGCCACGAGATGTTTGAAGACGCTTTCTCCATTGCTCAGGCCTTGTTGGAGTTGGAAGGAGGGGGGCGGGAATTGGCCATCCAGGGAGCTGCTGTTGCCACTGAGCCAGTATATTCCAGCAACGACTACCCGGTCGATGACGCCAATAATCCTACCCCAGCCAGTACCGAACCTGTTGCCGATACCTACCAGGAAGCCTCCTCTTATTCTCAGTCTCCTGCCACCTCTTCCTCGACTACTGCTTCGGATGATTTCAACAACGCTGGCAATTCCAGTTCAGATCAGACTGGGATCAGCTATGAAGAACCTTCCTCCAATGAGCCGACAGAACCCGCCTACGAGGAGCCCGTAGCTGACGACGGCAACCTGAAAGTGGATATGGATGAGTTCAGTCAAAAAGCACTCGATAAAACCCAAACGCTCGGCAGATACTTTACCCTCATCGCCAATAAGCAGACTCCCTACGAAGATGCCAACGCTGCCATTGATCTGGCAGTCAAGCTGTTCATCAATGAAGATGCGGGGGTGGAAGTATCTAGCGCGAATTCTGTTGATAAAAAAATGTATCCCATCCGCCGCTATTTAGATCGGCTCAAATTGTTGAAATATGACCGGATCGATATCAAATGGTCTGACATCAATTATGTGAGCAACCTGAGAAAAGCCCCCGATGGCAACTACTATGGCGTCATTTCTTTTGTGCAAAAGTTTACCGGGTATCGGGACGGTGTAGCAGTTTACTCGGATTATACCCAGAAAAACATTGAAGTGATCCTCAAAGGGTACGTCAAAGAAGTCGCGGGGGAGAGCGTAGAGCTGTGGGATGTATTTTTGTCCGATATTGGCGTAGTAAACACTCGAAGAGGATAATCATCTATGAAGAACTGTTGCTGGATGTTGGGGCTGATCCTGTGGGGAATTGCCCTGCCTGGATATGCCCAACTTTCACCTGAAGAGGAACTCAACTTTGCTCTAGAAGTCAAGCAAATTGATGAATTCATAGAGCGGTTCAATTTTGACCGCTCCACTTTGTTGTTGCAGTATCTGGCTCGCAACTACCCCGAGATGCACTGGCAGCGGGACGATCTGCTCCGCTCCCTATTCAACAGTGAAGGTCGGGATTGGGACACCACGCAGATCGAGACCTTCATCCAACAGGTAACCCAGTCCAATCGTCCGGTCACCTTAGGTTTCTATCAGAAGGGTTGGTTTGCAGAGCTGGAATGCAATGTGATTTACAATGGCAAACAAGAGAAACCGACCCTCATTCTCGAAATTCACACGGAGCCAGATCTGGCTGCCAAATGGACCATTCGGGGCGTGCGAGCAGATTTTCTCGATATCAGCCAGGAAAACAACCTCCGTTTTCTGAATCCCATCAGTCATAGCACAGATTTCATGGGGCTGAGAAAGGCGATGGGAGACACGGCCAATTTGCCCAGCTATACCTTTGAAGCATTTGAAACGGATATGCTTTCCATTTTCATGTATGAGCTTCAAAAAGGCAACCTCAAATTTCAGCAAGTCAATCACATCACCT
>JBCCCJ010000729.1:0-4016 GCA_039033615.1 Bacteroidota bacterium | reverse complement strand
TTGCTAAAGAAATTTCTTGATTTGAGGTTCTGACAAGCAATTTAGACGAAGAATAGCGGGCTATTTTGAGGAAAAAGTGCGCAGTTCAGGTTCTTAAAGCAGGGAATTTCCGAGAAGATTAGCGTCCCAAACATGGTCTTAGTCCTACCCTACCTTTCGGTATGAACCAATCAAGGAATTTGAGCGGCTGAAAGAAGCAGATACAGCTCGACTCAACTCTACTCTACTTAGACCTTTAGCCGCTTCCTCTCCAAGGTAACCTAACCAGATTCACACCGATGCCATCAAGACCAACTTGCTTCCCAGCATGAGCAAGGAAGAGCCCTATGTCTTTGCTAGTGAAGCCGATCTGATCAATGTAGTAGGGTTCAGTCATCCTGCAAAAGCGCCGGAGCACACCACTGGACAAAAGTCCTCTTGTCCCTTCTTGGCGCAAGCCTTCACCAGTACGGCGGGTTGGCCACGAAGTCCGAGGAAGGGGGCCGGATGGTGAGTTGGGCTGGGACTTCGGCGCTTTTTTGCCTACTTTTTGTGCGGACAAAAAGTAGGGCCGGTTGAGCTTGCGAAATCCCGCTTGCGGGACAGGCGACGTCATACTTGGACAACAAAAAATGAAAGGAATTCGAAAAATGTCTAGTGGTGTGGTACGAATCTTTCGCTTTGGTAACCTATCATCCCTCAAAAACTTCCAGGTTTTTCAGTCGTTTTGCCGATTCAGGATCATGAGAAGGCAGAAACACCATGGGTGATTCTGCTCCAAATGCGCGAATGCTTTCGATGGTTTTCCTAGCGGCTTGTTTATCGGCACAAATCCCTGCGACTTTCTTTTGGAGCAGTTGCGTTTGGGTAAAGGTAGCATCTCCCGCAAAAAACAGATTGATCTTCTCCCCTCTCAGGATCACCGATTGATGTCCATAGGTATGTCCGGGAGTAGGCACAATCAAGACATCCTTGGCTTTGGTTAGGGCAAAAGAACCATCCAAACCCGCCACATCGGATGTTGCAAATGACACTTCCCGAGGCTGAAACCAAGCAGGCAGCAGACAAGGTACATGGCCGGGGGAAGAAGTCCGATATTCCTGTTTTGCCACCACAAATTCTGCCTGGGGAAAAAATTGGATGCCATCCACATGATCGAGATGAAGATGAGTCAAGATCACCCATCGGATGTCTTCAGGCTGGAGGTTGATGGCGGACAAGGAGGCCGGCAATTCCTGGTTCTGGGTAATGTTGAATTTGAGGATGCTTCGATAGACGGTACCATTCATCCGATCACAAGCAAAATAATCCTTGTCATTCACCTGGACATTTTCCCCCGTGTCGATCAAGATATTCCCCTCCGGGTGCTCAATTACCCAGGTATGGATGGGGAGCCAATCGGTCCAGCAGGGATCTAATAAAATTGCCGGAAATCCGAGGCTTGGATTTTTGTGGGCGCTTTTCACCTTGACCAGACCGGAGGTAATGGCATGGACCTTGATGCCCCCGATCTGGGTAGTGATGATTTCATGCTGGGGATGAACGACCATGCTTGAGGTAGTAAATCGATTCAGGAAAGGAGCTCCCAATACCAAACCAGAGAACATGATTCCTCCATTTCGGATCAGTTTGCGGCGATTCATGAGCTTGAATTTCTCTACAAAGCTAGGGAAACAAGGTCCAATTCTACTGAACCGAGGTTAACTTCTCACCTTGCTTCATCGACATCAGCTAGGCGGAAGTCTAGCAGACGATCACTTCTACACCGCCCAAAATCATGGCGTTTGCTCCACTTCCCAGCCTTTTGCTTTCAATTCTGCCGCATTCATCTCCACGACTCGCACCTGCATGGGAATCTCCTCTAGCGGCTGGTCGAGGGAATCGGTCGGACTCGTAGCGATGGCTTCCAGTACCTTCCATCCAGAGAAGAGCTGCCCGAAAATCACGTAATTCCCATCCAGGCGTTCGATGCCTGCTTTGTCATGGACCAGGTACAGTTGGCAGCCGGCGGATCGCTTCTCAGGATTGTCGTCCCGGCCCGATCCAAGCGCACCATAGCGGTGTTTGCCAACGGCAGGGAACTCTGGATCGATCAGATAGGGAGAATCTCCAAATCCCTCTGGGGTATCCGGGCAACCGCCCTGAATCACGAATCCATTGATCACCCGATTGAAACTGAGACTGTCCCAATAGTGCGCTTCCGCCAATTGTAGAAAGCTCTCCCGATGAAGGGGCGTTTCTTCGTACAGCCAGCAAAGCATCTCTCCCTGAGGCGTGGTGATTTGGGCAATGGGATAGGTGGGGGCAGGTGGCGCACAGGCGATTAGGCCGAGAAGTAGGAGAGGAGGGAAAAATCGTAAAACAGGTTCAAGCTGTTGCATTCCGAAAAAAATGTATGATTTCCTGGCAAGAAGGATCTGAACCTATTTTACCCAACGTGAGATAGTCCGAATGATTGATGCAGACTGTATTTGAGCTTCCAGAAAGCTGAAGTTGTCCCACAGTTCCAATTAAGGACTTCTGAAAGTCAAATTTATGGTGATTTTTCCGTTTTTCAATTACAGAGCCATCATCTTGGACTTGAATTTTCAGCTTTTTCAACCGTTGTGCTGAGTGATACTGGGTTAAGAAATCTTCGGCCGATTCAAAAATTGCCTCATTCTCCTTTTGCATTAGGGGCAGGAGGATGCTTTCTAGCTTTCCTTTATTAGTCCCTTTTTCAGTAAATACATAACACCCAAGCTGCAAACCATCAACGGACTGAATATCACCCGAATCATGCAATTGGAGTTTGTCGGTTATTCCCAAGGCTTTATCAATTTCACGATTGATCGCATCAATCCTAGCGCTTGTCCCTTTCTCATCGGCATCCCAAAAGTACAAAAGACTATACCGGTTGGCATCTCCTGTTTTATCAACTCGAATCCTTTTGGGGTTAATAGTCGAAAGGGAGAATTGCCTAAACTTTGACAAAAGATATTCTCTTGGTTCCGGTTTTTTATCTCCTCCTAAGGAGAACAGGAATAAAAAGACATTCTCTTTCTCTAAGACATGCATCGGAAGTAATTGACGACGAACTTCCTGCAAATTCAGATTAGCGACATCTGCTTCTTTCGCTTGTTGAATCAGCAAACCTGACATGGGAGATGGATAAGATCCCAAACTTACATTCTCAGCTTGCTTATATCCGTCAGTCTTAAGGATTTTGTTGAGAAAAGCAGTGTCGTGAGGCCCTTCACAAAGAACTGCAACGATATGTTTAGACATAATTAGCGAATATCAATGTTAATGGCTTCCACCAATTCCTCTAAGTCTGTACCGGGCAAATATCGACATTGAATGGTCCCGTTCTCCTCCGTAAGGGCGTAGGCAGTAATATCTTCATTGTGATAGTCATTTTCCACAAATGCGTCAATGCACTCTTTACTATGAGTAGATAAAAAAACTTGGACATTGAACTTGCGAGCTGCCTCTTGGATGAACTGAGTGAAATCAATCAGTAGGCTTTTGTGAATGGCACTATCCAACTCGTCGATACAAATGATCCCATTACGGCTGTATCCCATCAACATCGCAATTTCAAATACTCGTTGTAGGCCCTCCCCGTATTTGGTAATATCCACTGCTTGAGGAAAGGCTTGAGAGTTCACTAAAAAACGATCATTGGGAACTAAATCAATCCCAACAATATCTGAATCCATTTTTTCTCGAATGAATTCAATTACTTCTTCTAAATATTTGTCAGTAATCGCCTTTTCATAAGCTCTCGTCATCAACTCAGAGTTGTAACGGTAGGGGCTGGTAAAACTAGCAGGACATAAAATAATATCCTCCAAGGTGAATAATTCAGGTTCTCGATTGTCAAACAAATTGAGCTGGCTATTATAAGATTGCTCAGCTATAATCGAATGAATATCAATTGTGGAAAGATAGTGTAATTTATCGAAGTTCCCTTCCTGTTGTTTCTTATCAATCTGAAGTGCTACAGACTTATGATTAAACGTTCCCTTTAAAGAAATTGATTGGCTGAAGTTCTC
>JBCCCJ010000728.1:0-4020 GCA_039033615.1 Bacteroidota bacterium | reverse complement strand
CGCCGCCATTGGCCCCGTCCGCAATGATTGTCCCCATGTTGTTGTTGTCGATGAGAACTTCCACTCGAGGGGATCCCGTGTCGTCTCGCCAGGATTGGGCACCTCTACTGCGACCAAAGCTACTGCTGGTACTCATGGCATGATTGATGGTTCCGTTTGCTCCATACAAGATGAGCCTCCCATATTCATCGCCACCATCTTGGAAAGAGCGAAGGCTAACAATTTCTTCCCCATTGCTGTTGGAAAGGTCCAGAATACCGTTGTTATACCCAGTTCCGTTTCCACCAATTACGCCGTTAACCGTCCCATTGCTACCAAACCAACGCATGAACTCGTCCTGATTTGCAGCGGAAAGTTGCAAGCCATTTCCAGCGCTCAAGGCATAGGGAACACTCAGCAGTTGCTGAGTGCCGAGGGAGACAAAGGTGGCCCCACCACTGATATCCAGGCCAATTTCCAGCCAGCGTTCCTGGCCATTCCAATACAGTTGAGCAAAGTCAGAGACCTGCCCTACTCCGGTGGACAAAGTCGAATCGGCACCGATCAGCAGGCTGAAAAGGCCTTGTTCATTGGTGAGGATGCCCACGTGATTTTCCTGATAGGCAATCGGGCCAGTGGCGGAAGAATCACGCACAGAAAATTGGACCGAGATGGTCGCATCGCCGAGGCATTCGCCATTGGCATCCCGAGCGACCGCCTGATAATTGAGCGCCTGAGGTACCTGCGCATACAGGATACTTGCGAAGAGCACCAGGCTCAGAAATAGGGTGATTTTTTTCATGACAAAAACGTTGAGAAATGATAGGAATGAAAAAAGAGGAGAAAAGAACGGTTGTTGGTGAATGCTGGGTATGTGCAAAAGGTTACCCGCAGCATCTCACTTTTTTTTAGGAGAGGGAAAACAACCCCAGCCGGAGCCAGGGTTTCGGGACCGGGTTGTCAGGAGCCTTAAAGAGCCTGCTCGATCAATCCCATTTCTGTAAGTAGCAGGTGGATCCTGATCTTCGGAGTTGAAATTTCTGGGTCTTTGCCAATTTGACTTCTATTTCTTCTTCCCACCCCCATTTACCCGGAGAGGTAGTGCGGATGGTATGCCGTCCGACAGGCAGTTCGAGGGACAAAGCCTGGGGTTCACCAAAGACTTGAGGCATTTTGGGGTAAGGATAGTGGGTAATCAGCTTTCCTACCTCTGCATCATCTATGATGATTGTGATGGGTTCTCGCCTGACTTTTCCATGCGTGGTATAGAATATGACTTTACCCGTAGGGACATAGGAACTCAAACGAATCGGTTCGTTGGCCCCCTCGCTCAACTCCAATTCTCCTTCCCATAGCACTTGCCCAATCTTCGGATCGTACACCCGATAAGAAGCTTCTCCTACCCGAAATAGCCCTTTCACCTCATGTAAGTCTCCCGTTTGATGGAAAGCACCCATCTTTTTCCCTTCTACATACAACTCCAAAGGATTTTTGTAAGGATAATCCCCTAGCTGAAGGTGAAATTTGGCGATTGGTAAGGGCAGCCACTGCTGCCTGCACATCCGAGGTTTTAGTTCTATGGTCCCCTGGCTTTTCATCCACCATTTTTGGGGATTCTGGCTTTCCAGAACATAGGAATACCTCCCGGCATCAGCAATGAATTCGATCCCGTCAGCGATCTGACAATCATCCCCGCGAGACGCCTTAGCTACTTCTCGCAACGTATGGGTTGCGAGGGCTTTCCCTGATTCATCCCGTATGGTTAGGCGCAAGGGAATATATTCTGCTGATTGAACCCCAATCACGGCTTTTCCTAGTCCAACCTCCAGGCGCTCAATTGTACACTCATTGGGGTACACTGAAACTTCTCCCTGCCATTGCAAAGTATTGGATTTACTTTTTGCCATGAAGGTATAGGTTCCGGTCCGAATCTCTGTGAGGGTCAATCCAGCCGGATCTCCACAATTAAGGGGGACAGATAGACCCACTTGCGTGATACTCCCCTGAGTTTGACCTTCTAATAAAATGCTAACTTCTCCTGCCAGCTCACTATCCACCCAAAAGATCAAATTTCCAGTAGAAGGCGGGGCAGCACGATCATCAGGCCAATCCAGGTATCTCATGAAATACAAGTCCACATAGCGATCTTCGATTTGAAGCAGGGTTTTTCCAGCAGTAATAGGTCCAGAAAATACCCGAGTCTGGCGATAGCGAATAGGACTCAAACTATCCGCCACCTGTATGACCCGGTTTTCCTCAACCAAGACCAGACATTCGTACATTCGGCCCTCATTCTCTACTGCTGTGACCCGGTGCCAGCCGTTTGCGACAGAATCAGGCTTTGGCCCTTTGGATTCATATAGCTGCCGGGTTTTCTGAATGGCTAATTTTCGGCTAGCTTTGAATTGTGCCTGCGCTTCCCTTTCCTGTTGCTCTTTTGCTGCCTGCTCTTGCTCACGCTTTCGTCGCGCATCTTCTTCCTGTCGCCTTGTCTCAGCTTCTTTCTTCAACCTAGCTCGCTCCGCCTGAAGTCTTTGCCGCTCTTGCTCACGCGCCCTGGCATCTGCTTCTTCTTTTGCTCTTTGCACTTTTGCTCGTTCATACGCCTCATCACAATCCTGTCCTACCTGGGTTTGATGGTCGATTCGATGCCCCATTCTCTGCGCATTTTCTATTTCCTGCTTTCGTTTGAGTTCAGCCGTTTCACGAGTATCGGCACAAACCTCTAGGCCTATGGTCCGCATATAGGAGCCTTTCTTCAGGGTATATACATTTGTAATGCTGGTTGTTTTTCCGAAAAAGTCGCTTCGATAGACGAAGCAGTATTGACAAAATTCTTGGGCAAAAACCGTATAGTTGATTCCTACCAAGAGGAGCATTAGAATGAGACGTTTCATGATAGATAAAAATTAGAGGTAAAATTTATCGGTGCATTTTCCCTGTCCTCCATCGATGCATAAGGGAATCAACTATGTTCGAGCAGAAAAAGCGCCCCAGCCGAAGCCTGGGTTTCGGAATAGTTTCAGAATAATGTATTTCACCATTGACTCTCCGGCTCAAGGCAATGACTTCCCCGGCGAAAAGGGAGACGAGGCCTCAAACAATAATCAAATGACATAAGGACCGGGCACGCAGCTTTTGCCTAACTCTACATAGACATATTCGGTCCCAAAACCATTGAAGATGGCAACCACGACCCGGTCGGAGACATCTAGACGCAAAGCAGCCCCAACACGGGAAAAAGGAATGGCCACCAACTCATCCGTATTTCTTACCCGAAATTGATTGATGGATCGCGGAGGAGAAAACTGTCCAGATTCGTATAGCGTGTATTGAGTGCCTTGTCGATTAAACAGGCAAGCGATCTCGCGAGTGCCAACGGAGACATCCATCGCTGCTCCTACAGCTGAAAATGGGCAAGAATAATCGGTGCCCCATTTCCAAAGAGGGATGGAATTACCATAGCTTAGATTGGCAATGCTATAAGCGACAAAGCTGGTACCAGCTTTGTTGAAAAAATAGGTTTTGGCAGGGTCAATATCAGAGCGAATGTGCAAAGCCGCGCCTATGCCTTGATTACGATAAGGATGGGTATTGTTGCGGCCATACAAACTCAAAGGCCATGGCCCCAAAACTTCATTATTCCTGGCGACTGATACCATTTCCGAAGAATGACAGTCAAACAGGAACATCCGGCCTTCGTCTGGATCGACAGAAACATAGTCTGAGGTATAGCAAGCGGCACCAACACAAGCACGGGAGCCTACAAAGCTAGGAAGACCTTGAGTAATCTCAGCGGTAGAATATACAACCTCTAACGTGTAACGAGTGTTGTTACCATAGCGGGTTACAAAAAGATCGACAGATTGATCACTCAAATCGAGCCCTTTGCGAATATCTGGGTTGATGGTGGCGTCTATTGGAATACCCACAGATCCGGTAACCGAAGAGAGATCGGTATCGCAAGGGACTACTACCGTGATTTGCTTGTTGGCTTGATCAATGGTTCCGCGGGCGTTGACTGGCAACTGAAAACTCAGG
>JBCCCJ010000727.1:0-4025 GCA_039033615.1 Bacteroidota bacterium | reverse complement strand
TCTGATGGTACGGGGATTGGCTATCACGGCAGCATAAGCCAAACTTGCCTGAATGTCTTCCCGTTCCAGATAAGGGTAATCTGCCAGAATTTCCTCAACAGTCATTCCCCCAGCCAATAGCTCTAACATGTGAGCTACTGAAAATCGCATATCCCTGATGGTTGGTTTCCCTTTCATCACTTTCGGATTGAGCGTAATCCGTTCTAGCAATTGCATAGAAGACTTTTTTACAATCCTAGGTTTCCAAGGCTTCCTTTCCGCAGGAAAATCCCGCATCTCTCTTCCCGCTTCGCGCCTCTTTCCCTCACGCCCCCTCAGCCGCCAATTTCGCCATCTCCTTGAGGTCGTACAGATGGCCTTCCCGTGCCAATGAGGTATTTGGGAAAATCGCCCTCGCTTGGTCGAGAAAAGGAGTGAGGTCTTTGTAACGGGCGGAGAAGTGCCCCATGGAGAGGTGGCCGACCTTGGCGCGTTTGGCGATGGTCGCCGCTTCCTGAGCCGTGCTATGTGCCGTGAGGGCCGCCCGATCCCGCAGATCCTGTAAAAAAGTTGCCTCGTGGTACATCAGATTGGCGTGAGCCGCGTGCTCAATCAGTGGCTCGTGGTAAGCCGTATCGGAGCAATAGGCATAGGACATCGGCAGGTCCGGCTGATTCAGCACCTCGGCTGGATCAATCACCCGCCCGTCCAGCAGTTCTACTCGATTTCCCTGCTTGAGCAAGGGGAAATATTCATTGGGAATGCCCAGGGCCTTCGCCTTGTAAAAATCAAATTTGGGGCGCTTATTCACCTCCTCAAAACGGAACCCCCGGCAGAAGATGCGGTGATCCAGAGGCAAGAGGCGCACCCGAAAGCGGTTGGTTTCATAGATCACATCTCCCGGCTGAAAGTCTTGGGTTGGCACGAAATCCAACTCGAAATTCAGGTAGCTGTGGGTTTCCTCAAACACCACATCCAGCATCTTCTTCAATCCCGCTGGTCCGAAGAGTTTCAGGGGTACGTTGCGCTCATACAGACTCAGAGAGGTCAGCAAACCCGGAATGCCTAACACATGGTCGCCGTGGAGGTGGCTGATGAAGATGGCATCCAAACGGGAGAATTTGACCCGATTTCGCAACAACTGCATCTGCGTTCCCTCTCCACAATCCACCAGATGATGGCGGTCATAGATGGTCACAACTTGAGCAGAAGGAAGACGAGTATTGGTCGGAATCGCCGCGCTGGTTCCCAGAATCCGGACTTGAAACACAATCGTGAGTTACATGAAACGAAGAAAAAAGAGGTGTTGTGGGGGAAAAAAGGAGCTTTGTTGGCCGTCGGTGCAAAAAGTCTGCCTTTATTCTTTCTCGGCATCCAAAATGTCACGTTCCATCTCGTGCATGAACACAAAGTCTCGGGCTTCTTCCAGGGTCGGGCTGATATTCAGCACCGTGGTAAGCTGAGAAATCTGGAACAATTTGTTCACGTGAGGATTGACCCCCGTGATGACCAGTACGCCACCGCCGCCGCTACAACTCCGGTTTGCCACCAGAATAGAGCTCAGGCCAGAGCTATCAATGTATTTGACCTCCTCCAGGTTCAGGATGAGGTTCCGGGCACCCTGGGTGACCAGATTCACAAATTCAGTTTTCAGCTGAGGGGCGATGCGGGAATCAACCTTTTCTGCCAACACCTTGATGATGGTGAATTTTTCTTCTACAGTCTTTTCAACTCTCATAGGACCGAACAATTAGCGACTAGATGCCCAAAGATAGGGAAACTTCCGCTTTTCTCCATTACGTGAAGGTGGGCGATTCCCTGCCGGGGAGGTGCCTCCTCCAGCAGGGTCGGGTGCTACGGCCTCGCTATGCGCACCAGCCAACTCACCACCCAACATGAGCTCAAACAAGCCTTTGCCCCCTATCGCCCCGCAAGGCTATCCCGACCGCTATCGTGCCGGAGGCAGATGACCTCGCCCCCCTCGTCGAGCCTGCCGCGTTGGACAGAGGGGGGCAGTTTTCGGAGAAAACGGGGGGAAGGGTCCCCCCCGCAATCTTCGATTGCTGCCACCAGAGCTGCCAATCTGTGATTGCCAGGCACCCTTTTCTCCGAAAAGTGGGTCGTTTTCCTTTGGGAGGGAAAACGGTACGGGAAGGGTTCCCCAATACCTAGCCAGCGGTCCCAGCCTCTGCGACCACCAAATCCGCCCGAATTTTCTCATGCCGTCCTTCCGTCAAAGAATAGCGCCACATCAGCAACCAAGCCACCAGGACCCAAGCCAGCGGCACCACACTCACCAGTTGGCGAATGCCCCCTACCGCTACCGCATCTTGTGCAGCATTGGGAACATAGCCCCACCAGTCGAGACTTTTGCCCGCGAGCCAGAGGCCCAGCCCGATTCCCAGCTTGATGAAAAAGCCATAGATGCCGTAGCGCATGCCTTCCAGCCGAAGGCCCGTTTTCCACTCCCCAAACTCGACCGTATCGGCCACCATCGCCCAACTCCCAAATACCGCCGCCGCATTGCCGATGCCATACAAGCCCATCAGCACAAACAGTATCGGCAATTGGTCAATGGGCAGGATTGCCATTCCCCCCAACCCCCCAAAGTAGCCCAACATGCCCCACAAGAAAGTGGCCTTTTTCCCAATCCGGCGGGCCAGCGCCGCCCAAATGGGAACAAAGGTAGCTGTGGTACCCATCACCGTCAGCAGTAAGCCACTGGTCAGGTTGGAGAATTCCAAGTAATAGGTTGCAAAATAGGGCAGGGAAGAAGCAAAAATGGCGTAGGCCACAAAGCAACTCCCAAACACCCCGCACAGCAACCAAAAGGGGCGATTTTGCCAGAGACCTTTTCGAATGGCGGACCAGGAAGGAGCTTCCTTCGGGACAGCTTGGACTTGCTCTTCCATCGAACGAAAACTTTGGAACAGACAAGCCACCATCACCACCCCAAATACCACAGCGGCCATCAGATAGCCTTGCGTGTGCGTCTCCGCAAGCCCGACCAGCGGCAAAAAGGCCACTGCCGCCAGCACCCCCCCCAGCATGCCCATGGTCATGCGAAAGCCCGTCAGTCGACTTCGTTCGCGCGCGTCCGCCGTCAGGACTGCCGTCAAGGCCCCAAAGGGAATGTTCATCGCCGTGAATGCCATCGTGAAACCCACATAGGTCAAGACGGCATACCATTGCTTGCCACCTTCCTCCAGCGGCGGCACCCAAAAGAGCAGCGCCATCATCAGCGCCAGCGGCCCTGCCATCCACAACAAATACGGCCGAAAAGTTCCCCAGCGAGTACGCGTCCGCTGCGCCAACCAGCCCATCATGGGATCATTGATCCCATCCCAAATTCTCGTCAGGAGAAAAATATTCGCCGCAAAAGCTGCTGATAAGCCCATCACGTCGGTGTAGAATCTCAGCAAGAAGAAGCCCACGGTCTGGAACAGCAGGTTTTGCCCAAAGTCTCCCAGGCCATAGCCAAGGTGGGTCCGTAAGGGGAGGCGGTTCATGGAGGAGGAGTTGGGAGTGGCAGTGACGGTAGGCAGTGGGAGTAGCGGTAGGAAGTTGGGGGCGGATCATGGAGAGGTAGAGGCTGTTCTGAGAGGAAAATTAGGACAGGAATGGCGGCTTTGCAATGACCGAGCCCTTCGCGTCGGAAACTTTTGAGGAAAAAATCTCGTTCCTAAATTTGTTTAATAAAATTAACTAAATTACATTTGAAATAACTTAACAGGCACAGTAATGGAAAACTCTACCTTTACTCCTGAGAAAAGCCTCCAATTGATCAGCGAGGTACTTCAGGAGGCCAAGAATCGCCAACAAGAAAACGGCTTGATGTATTTGTATTGGGGCATCATCACCGTGGTGGCTGGTTTGGGGCATTTTTACTGCAATTCGACTGCCCAGTATCAATACATCTTTTTCGCCTACTTGGTCTTTCCAGTAGCGGCAGTCGGGATGTTTTTTCTATTTCCCAGGGTTCGGCAAAAGGCCTCTTCCTCCAATGTGATTGGCACCATCCTTAATCGGCTGTGGATGCCGGAACT
>JBCCCJ010000726.1:0-4029 GCA_039033615.1 Bacteroidota bacterium | reverse complement strand
TCTCCCGTTGGAGGGAGAGGAAAGCGGAGCAGAGGGAGGAAAGGTATTTTGGAGCAATGGGTCCACCCCCTGCACCCCAGTCGGCGGGGGACATTCTGCGAATGGGAGGCATTCCCTCGGCCTGGAAGACCGAGGGACAGCAAAGCCTACCCCAACCGATAGCCAATGCCCAATTCTTCCAGTTCTTCCATCAAGTTGGTACTGGGTTCCACCCGCCAATCCGCACTGGTCAGCGGCAGATCGGCTTGGTAGCGTCGATCCCGCACCCGAAACTGGAGCGGCTTGGTTCCCGAATGTTGTTCGCAGAGGCTCTTGATTTTCTCGACGACTTCGCCCGTCAACTGCTCATTGTCCACTTCGATGCAGAAGTACTTCACCATCTGATCGAAGAAATCTGTGGTCATGATCCGAATCTCAAAGATCCGTAGTTCAAAGGCGGTGGGGTCATAGCGCCGAGCCTGATACGCGCCGGTGATGTAGAGCATTTCGTCGGTGCGGATGAGGCCCCGGAACTTTTCATACTGCTCTCCGAAGAGGGCAATCTCCATCGAATCGCTGAAATCCTCGATGGTGAAGCTCAGGAATTTGTTGCCTCGGCGAGAGACGCGCTCCCGCACGCTGGTGACGATGCCACCCATCCGCACATCATTGGGGCGGCGCTCCTCCAAATCGGCGATCTGGCAATTGGTGAAGGAACTCAACTGCCATTTGAATTTGTCAAGCGGGTGCCCCGATAGGAAGAAGCCGATGACTTCTTTTTCATAATTGAGTCGCTCCAATTCCGTCCAAGCCTCCACGATGAGTCCATCCTGCTGCATGGTGCCCATCGGAATGGGCGGTTCTTGCAAGGCTCCATTTCCGCCGTCCATATCTCCAAAAAGGCTTACTTGGGGAGAATTCCGCTCTTGTTGTACTTTGGAACCATAAGAAATGGACTTCTCCAGCACATTGGCCGGATCGCGATCATTGGCAGGGAGGAAATATTGGTAGCGCTGGATCCCAAACTCATCCATCGCTCCGGCATAGACCAGAGATTCCAGCGTCTTGCGGTTCAGAGAGCGGAGCGGCATGCGAGTGGTCAAGTCAAATAGGCTTTCAAAAGGGCCATCCTTCTTCCGCTCTTCGACCAGGGTCTCTACCACCGCATGTCCCACTCCTTTGATGGCCTCTAAGCCAAAGCGGATTTGCCCCTGATCGTTGACCGAAAAGAGGGCCTTGGATTCGTTGATGTCCGGGGGCAATACCTCGATCCCCATCCGCCGACATTCCTCGATGAAGAAGGTGATCTTCTTGATATCGCTGACGTTGTGGGTCAGGACAGAAGCCATATACTCCGCCGGATAATGGGCTTTGAGATAAGCGGTTTTGAAGGCGAGGATGGAGTAGGCAGCGGCGTGGGATTTGTTAAACCCATAGGACGCAAATTTCTCCATCAAGGCCCATACCTCCGTCGCAGTTTTTTCGGTAACCTCTTGCTCGGCAGCACCTCGGACGAAGTTGACCTTCTCCTTGGCCATGATGTCGTGCTTCTTCTTGCCCATCGCCCGCCGCAGCAAATCCGCACCGCCCATGCTGTACTTGCCCATGGTCCGGGCGACCTGCATGATCTGCTCCTGATAGACCATGATGCCGTAGGTGTTTTTCAAAATCGGCTCCAGCATCTCGTGCGGATAGTCGATCTTTTCCCGCCCGTGCTTCCGATTAACAAAGGAAGGGATGTTGTCCATCGGACCGGGGCGGTAGAGGGCGTTCATCGCGATGAGGTCCTCGATGTTGGTTGGCTGCAATTGGCGCAGGTATTTACGCATGCCGTCGGACTCAAATTGGAAGGTCGCTACGGTATCGCCTCGCTGATAGAGCTCGTAGGTCTTTTTGTCGGTGATGTCGATGTTGTCCGGGTCAATGACCACGTTGTGGTTTTCCTTGACAAGATGGATGGCGGTTTTGAGGATGGAAAGGGTTCTGAGACCGAGAAAGTCCATCTTCAGCAGTCCCGCCATCTCGGCCATGGGACCGTCATATTGGGTGGTGATGGTCTTGTCACGACTCACGGACACCGGAGCAAAATCGGTCACGTCTCCCGGTGCAATGATGACCGCACAGGCGTGAACGCCCGTATGACGCGCCGTACCCTCCAAGGTCTTGGCGAAGCGCATCATTTTATTGATCAGGGGATCTCTGCTCTTGAAAAGCGTCCCCAATTCCTCCGCAAAGTCAGGATTTTGGTCGCCGTCCAGGGCTTTTTTGAAGCTCATGCCCGGTTTGTCCGGGATCATCTTGGCGATGCGGTTGACTTCCGCCAGGGGAATGTTCAGGGTGCGGCCCACGTCGCGGAGGGCGGTTTTGGCCCCCATGGTTCCATAGGTGATCACCTGAGAGACCGATTTACGGCCGTATTCTTCTACCACATAGTCGATCACTTCCTGCCGCCCTTCGTCATCAAAGTCAATGTCAATGTCAGGAGGAGAAACCCGCTCTGGGTTGAGGAATCGTTCAAAGAGAAGGTCATATTCCAGGGGGTCGATGTCGATGATTCCCAGCACGTAGGCGACCACACTCCCCGCTGCTGATCCCCGGCCGGGTCCCACATACACGCCGCGTTCCCGCGCGACGGTGGTAAAGGACTGCACGATGAGGAAGTAGCCCGCATAGCCCATCTTCTTCATGATCTTCAGCTCATGGTCGATGCGTTCCTGGATTTCCGTCGTGACCTCGGAATAGCGATTGGGCACCCGCTCCCAGACCATGGCCCGCAGGTAATCATCCATGTCTTGGTACTGAGGCGGAACCTTGTACTGAGGCAAAATCATGTCCCCGGTCAGGTTGAGCTCAAAGTCGCAACGCTCGGCGAGGTGCATGGTATTATCCAGGGCTTGTGGAACGTCTTGGAAGAGTTCCAGCATCTCGTCCTGGGTCTTGAAATAAAAGCGGGGATTCAGCCGCCCTTTGTCATCGGTGAAGCGAAAGCGATTCGTATCGTTGTAGTCAGACTGAGTTTGTAAGGCCAACAGGAGGTCATGCGCTTCGCTGTCTTCTTCATTGACGTAGTGGACGTCATTGGTCGCGATGACCAGGAGGTCATGCTTCTTGGCCATGCGCAGCAACCACTCGTTGCAGCGCTCCATATCCCCGAGGGTGTGCCGCTGGATCTCGACGTAGTAGTTTTCCTTGCCGAAGAGATCTAGATACCCTAATAAAATGTCTTCTGCCTCTTTTTCGCTCTTGTCAAGATATGTTCGGTTTACATGGGATGCTAAACAGCAGGTAGAACCAATAAGTCCTTCTATGTGTCTTCGTAATATATTTCTATCAATTCGGGGTTTCCCATACATTCCATCGGTGTATCCATATGAGCAAAGCTTAACAAGGTTTCTATACCCTTCTGTATTTTTTGCCCAGCATATTTGATGAAATCTTGGATTCTTCTCCTTTGACTTACCATTTGCATCCCTATATCTCCCCTTTACACTTACGTCTTGTTCAGTTATGTAGAACTCACAACCGACAATGGGCTTGACCTTGTTTTTGCGAGCCGCCAGCACAAATTTTGGGACCCCATACATATTCCCATGATCGGTGATGGCGATGTGCGACATTTCGCACTTGGCAGCCTTTTTGGTTAGATCTGAAATTTTTGCCGCTCCATCCAGCAGGCTGAATTCAGTATGATTGTGGAGATGTACGAAATCTGGCATGAAATCAAGGATTAGAAGAGGTCAGATCGCGCTGCTGTCAGGCCGCTTCATTGTCAGACGAATGTACCAATTGATAAGGAGAGATCAGGTCAGAGGTCAGAAGAGAGAGGTTAGATCGCGCTGCTGTCAGATCACTTCGTTGTCAAACGAATTCATCAACCAACTAGTAAACCAATTCACCATCAAATTTACAACCAAGTCCGCATATGTTCGGCAGGAGTTTTTCCACAAGAGGCAACCTTCCTGAAGGAGAATGAGCGTGCGAATCAATCAGAAACTTGAAAAATTCGCAAACCGTACTTCTTTTTATGGAAATTGCTGAGTAGCTTTGAAG
>JBCCCJ010000725.1:0-4031 GCA_039033615.1 Bacteroidota bacterium | reverse complement strand
ATCTCTTTCTAACAAACTACGAATCGCGCTGCGCTTCGTTTTTTTGAGAGTTGGTTCGGCATACTTAGGCATACTTCGACAGGCTCAGCACAAGGGCTCAGCACAGGCGCTCCCCACAAGTCCTTGTCAATAGACAATCACAGCCCGGAGGGATGCTCATCTTGGTAGCTAATCAAAGAGGGAAGTTTGGGAGCAGGCGCGGAGCGACTGCCACATATCCCAACCTCACCAGTGAATTTGGGACAAGTGCCGTACCCCCGCCTGTGGCGTTACATGGGGCTTCCGCGCTTTTTTGTGCATACAAAAAGGTGGGCCGATTGAGCTTGCGAAATCCCGCTTGTCGAAGATACCGCCTAGCGGTGCGGGAAAGGCGACCTCACGCTTGGTCAGCGAAACCAAAAGCAGTTTGGGAGAAATCCCCAGTGGTAGAATTCTTTTTATAAAATCACCAGGCGTTTCACCTCACAAAGGCTGCTATCCCGCATGAATTGAAGCACTTCTAGCTGAATGGGGTAGGACAGGTCGGTAGGTAATTCCACCGATTCGCCAAATTGGCAAGGGTAGGAGCCACCAGTAGGTGCTACCAACCAATTGCCGACAGGGTCTAAGACTGTTTCTAGTAGCTGAAGCTCGTTCATGCTTCCATCTGCCTCAGGGTAGCGGACCTTCAGATAGAGATTTCGATAGGCATAATCCTGCCCCAATTCCGCGAGGAACTGTAGCGATCCTGCTTCCGAAATTTGCACCTTGAGGGTATCCCCCTGCGCCCAACAGCCATCCTGGAACTCCTGTTGAAAGCGACCCTGCGGGCCACCACAGGACCAGAGGATCAGCAGTAGGACACAACCAAAGATGGACAAAAAAGGAATTCGACTCATGATTTTGGAGGGGAATCGGTAGAGGGCCTTTTAGGAGAACGCCGGGGTTTCCGGTTCTTTCTGCCTGAACCTTGGTTTGCATTCCCCTTTTGGTTATTAGGACCATTTTGAGACGAATTACCCCCCTGCTTGTTCTGATTGGACCGCCGTTGATTTCTCCCTTTTCCTCGGTTGTTGGATTTGTTCTGCGGTTTGCCGTCTCCATCCCCTCCACCATTCTCTTTGTTTTGGTTGTTGGAGCGATTGCGTCCGCCTTGCTTCCGATTGTTGGCTTGTTTCCGGTTGTTTCCGTTTCCTTGGTTTCGACCGCCTCGTTTGCCGCGACGTTTGTTGCGCTTTTCTGGTTCGGGAATGTTGGTCCCGACCACATCCACAAAATCAAGGGACTCTTCCAAAGAGGCTACCTTGGCGGACTCCTCGCTGAGCAGGGTCCCGGTAGAACTGAAGATTTCGGGCTTTTCGCCCTTGTTATTCAGCTCGATGATGCGCGCTACCTCATCTACATCCATGGGATACCAGGTGGTTTCCCCCTGGTAGCTGAACCACATTTTTCGCTTGAAGATGTCAGTCTTTTGGAGGAATGCTCGCCCTTTTTTGGTCTCGATCCGATCCACTTTGGGAATGTCCTTGACCGCATCTAAGTAGGAATCCAGCTCAAAATTCAGGCAGCACTTGAGTCGACCACAAAGGCCGGATATTTTCATGGGGTTCAGGGACAGGTTTTGATACCGAGCTGCCGCCGTACTCACCGTCTTGAATTCCGTCAGCCAGGTAGAGCAACACAACTCTCGTCCACAGGAGCCGATGCCTCCCACCAATCCCGCCTCATGGCGTAAGCCGATTTGGCGCATTTCTACCCGAATTCGGAATTCCCGGGCCAGAATCTTGATCAGTTCCCGAAAATCTACCCGATGGTCTGCAATGTAATAGAAGATCGCTTTGGCATTATCCGCCTGAAACTCGACATCGCTGATCTTCATGTCTAGCTTGAGTTCCAGCACGATTTCCCGAGTACGAATCAGGGTCTCTTGTTCGCGGCTGCGGGCCTTTACTTGCAACTCCAGGTCTTCCTGATTGGCTTTGCGGTAAATGCGCAACAACTTATTCCGGGAACCTTTGACTCCCTTCCGCTTCATCTGGAGCTCGGCAGCAATTCCTCCCAATGAAAGGATGCCCACATCATAACCCCGGTCGCTTTCCACCACGACCCGGTCGCCGATGTAGAGGCGAAGGCCATTGACGTTGCGAAAAAATCCTTTGTGGGTATTCTTGAAGCGAACTTCATACACATTGTCCACTTCGGTTTGATCAGGTCGGAGCATATTGCCGAGCCAATCGTAGGTGTTCAATTTGTTGCAGCCTCCGGTAGAACAGCCACCGTTTTGGCCACATCCCGCTGGCGAGCACCCGCCACTTCCGCATGATCCACAGCCCATATATTCAGTCGTTATCGGTCTGACATATAGGTCTCTCTCTCTGAATGTTCAGAGGGTAGCCACCATCAAGGAATATGGGTAAGCGGACAAACGATCAGCGCAACAGGGCTGACGAATGGGGTTGCTTGGGAAACGATTTCCAGGTTGGAGAAAGGAAATCGAATATATATGAAGAAGGACTGGCCTTCGAAAATATCCTTGTCGGAGAGCAGCTAAGTTTCACAATAACTGCCTCTGGTGGTTCTACCCAAAGGGAGAACCTATGTATTCTATCGTTTGACAGCTAACCCGAAAAGAACGAAAGAAAAATTGCGCTGTCAATCTGTTGAGTGATCCCATTCTAGGATCATGTTAAAATTAGACAAATTTTTGGCTAACACAAATCTTGAAATGGAATGCTAACTTCCTGAATTCAGGGTCCTTCCAGCTTCCTAGTTTTCGCCTAGAATCTGTTGATAAAGAGGTCTCAATCTCTCGTTCAGGGCATTTGAGACGTCTCAGCAGCAGATTGAGGCGAAGCATTCTCCCTTTTTCTGCATCTTGGACCTATCATTCACCATTTGAATATTGAACCAATGAATCGTTTGATCGTCTTGTTTCTGTTGTGTGCGATGGGAGGCCTGTTTTCTGTTGCCCATGCTCAGAAGAATGGCAATGGGAAGGCCGAAACCCAAACTCGCTCGCTGACGATGTTTACCAAACTCGCCATCGAATTTCCTGCTGAAGTGGAGGTGGTCTGCCAGGAATTGCCCCATCTCTCCATCACCATGGATGAGAACCTCTTCCAATATGTGGAGATCAAAAACAGTGGAGGAGAGCTGCGCATTCGACCAACGACCTGGATAGAACCGAAAGTCAAGGTTCACATCAAAATTGGCACTGCCTTCCTTCGGCAATTGGAACCAAGTGGCTATGGCACCTATTGGGTCCGAAACCTGGAAGGACCGGAGTTTCACCTGAAGAATCGGGTTTCAGACGTGGAGCTAGAAGGCCAAGTCAAAGAGGCTTACCTGAGTACGAATACAGGTACGGTCGATGCCAGTCAATTGACTTGTGAAACGGTCCATGCTGAAGTGAACAGCTTCGGGAGCATCCACGTCCACGCCACAGACATGCTCGACGCCAAGGTTTCCGACAACGGCAAAGTGATGTACGAACAAGAACCAGAGATCATCCATAAGAAAGTAGAAAGCGGGGGGGAGGTCCTGCTGGCATCAGAAGTCGTGGAAGAGCCCATTGTAGAACCGGGATCGGTCAGCCTTCGCCTGAAGAACAACAAGGGCCGAAAAATTGATGTGTATGTGCAAGGACCCAAAGGCCGTCGCTTCAGTTATGGTATGCCGTTCAAATCTGGTCAGGTCCGCAAAGAAACCTTTCCGGTAGGAACCCGCATTTTTTTGGATAACATTTTGACTCGAAAACTGCTTGTTACCATATCAGAAGAACACGCCAACAAAACCGTAGATTTGTTTAATTAGGCTGCCATGAGTCTCCAACTGAACCTCTACACCCTCATTTTGCTCTTGGGATGTACCCAGGGAGCCATCTATGCCTTGCTATTGTTGGCGCGTTCCTATCGACAACAACGACTCTCCGACCGCTTATTGGCGGGCTTACTCGGCTTGACTGTGTTGGCCATTTTGCCCTACCTGCTGGGATTCATGGACATTCACATTGTCTGGCGAGAATTGCTATTCTTTCCCCTGGATCCGACCCT
>JBCCCJ010000724.1:0-4035 GCA_039033615.1 Bacteroidota bacterium | reverse complement strand
GAAACTGTCCTTTCGCCGCTGGCGAGCAACCTTCCAGCTTTACCAGGATACGTGGGTCGGCAAAAGCTGGGAGGTCTGAAACTGTCCTTTCGCTGCTGGCGAGCAACCTAACAGCTTTGCCCAGGAAAAGCGCGCCGGAAAAAGCTGTTAGGTCTGAAACTGTCCTTTCGCCGTTGGCGAGCAACCTACCAGCTTTGCCCAGGAAAAGCGCGCCGGAAAAAGCTGTTAGGTCTGAAGCTGTCCTTTCGCCGCTGGCGAGCAACCTAACAGCTTTGCCCAGGAAAAGCGCATCGGCAAAAGCTGTTAGGTCTGAAACTGTCCTTTCGCCGCTGGCGAGCAACCTAACAGCTTTGCCCAGGAAAAGCGCGCCGGAAAAAGCTGTTAGGTCTGAAGCTGTCCTTTCGCCGCTGGCTAGAGAATCCTGAATGAAAAACCGCAAAATGCAAAATGATAAATGAAAAAAGGTCCGGCGCGCTTTCCTTTCGCCGCTGGCGAGCGTGAGGTGCCTAACGGGTGGAGCGAAGCGAGAGTCCGCAGCGGAGCGGAGGACGGAACGTAGTGAACCCCAGCAGGGACCGACCCCGTTGCGGCTTTTGCCGCAACGGGGACACGCCCACCTCCCAAGCCTCCTTTTGACACCAATAGCATTTCTCCGCGAGGATGTGTAATTTTGCGGCTCAAATTGCTTCACCTAATTCAGTCGCAAGCATGGGATTCAAATGTGGCATTGTCGGCCTGCCAAACGTAGGCAAATCCACTCTCTTCAACTCACTCTCTTCTGCCAAGGCAGAATCTGCCAACTATCCTTTCTGTACCATCGAGCCCAATGTGGGCATGGTGCCAGTGCCTGATCCTCGCCTGGATCGGATCACTCAGTTGATTCAACCTAAGCAGACGGTTCCGGCGGTCGTGCAGATCGTGGACATCGCAGGCTTGGTCAAAGGAGCCAGCAAAGGCGAAGGGCTGGGAAATAAATTTTTGGGAAACATCCGGGAATGCGAGGCCATACTGCACGTCTTGCGCTGCTTTGAGGATGACAACATCACCCACGTCGAAGATGGGGTCGATCCCATGCGGGACAAAGAAATCATCGATACCGAACTCCAACTGAAAGACCTTGATACGCTGGAGAAGAAGCTGGACCGCACCAAAAAGCTCACCAAAGGAGGCAACAAAGAAGCGATGCGGCAGGTGGAGATTGTGCAGAAATACATCAACCACGTCGAGCAAGGTCTGAACCTGCGGACGATGGAGCGGACCGAGGAGGAAGATGAGTTCATGAAGGAAGTGGGCTTATTGACCGATAAGAAAGTCTTATACGTCTGTAATGTGGACGAGGACAGTCTGCCTGGTGGCAATGCTTTCGTGACTGCCGTGCAGGATGCGATCCAAGCGGAAGATGCGGGCCTGATGGTCATTTCCGCGGCTTTTGAGGCGCAAGTGCAAGAGTTGGAGGACGAAGCAGATCGTAAGGAATTTCTGGAATCGGTTGGCTTGGAAGAACCAGGCCTGAACCTGCTGATTCGCTCCGCCTATGATTTGCTGGGTTTGCAGACCTATTTCACCGCCGGGGAAAAGGAAGCGCGGGCCTGGACCATTCGGCAAGGCACCAAAGCTCCTCAAGCAGCCGCAGTGATCCACACCGATTTCGAGCGTGGATTCATCCGCGCCGAAGTGATGAAATATGCTGACCTGCTGGAATTTGGCTCCGAACACGCCGTCAAAGAAGCCGGGAAACTAGGCGTAGAAGGCAAAGAATACGTCGTCGAAGATGGCGATATCATGCATTTTCGGTTTAATGTGTAGAGGAGACTGCTGCGCTGGCAGAGGTCAGATTTTTCATCGAATTCACCGGGCATGCACTGAACCCTGAACTTTTCCTCCCCCTACGCCCCCTCCAAAGGGGGACAGCCTTGGCTGTGAACCCTGAACCCTGAAATTTGAACCTTGATATTATGGATATTACCGTCAAAGAACTCAAAGAACGCATCGACAACGGCACGGCACCGATCATGATCGACGTGCGCGAACCCAATGAATGGGAGCGGGATCATTTGGAAGGGGTGGAGAAGGTTTCGCTGGGGACCTTGCCTGCAAATTGGCTGACTTGGCCGAGCTGAAGGACAAAGAGGTGGTGATGATTTGTCGCTCTGGTGGCCGGAGTGGTCGCGCGACGGCTTTCCTGAAGCAGCAAGGCTTCGCCAATGCGCGCAACTTACAAGGAGGAATGCTGGCTTGGAAAGCCGAAATCAACCCTGAGTTCGACGTTGACTGAGTGGCATGATTGTTCATGAAACCTCGGTTCGGGTGCGCTATGCGGACACCGACCAGATGGGATATGTCTATTATGGGAAATACCCGGAATACTTTGAGGTAGGCCGGGTAGAAATGCTGCGCTTCATCGGAATTAGCTACAGAGAGGTGGAGGAAAAAGGCATTCTCATGCCGGTGGCCGATCTAGAGATCAAATACCATTTTCCCGCCTACTACGACGAACTCCTTACGGTGAAGACCATGATTCCGGAGTTGCCCCGCAGCAGCTTTCTGACCACCTACGAACTCTTCAACCCTCAGGGCCAAAAGCTGGTCTCTGGAATGGTGCGATTGGCCTTTTTTGATCGAGAAAGACAGCGGCCTGTTCGAGTTCCTGCCTATTTGTTGGAACTGGTGCAAGGAAAGTGGCCGGAATCATAATTGCATGCTGACGTTGGGATGCGTAAGTTACTACTCCCCGTTGATGGGAATTTGTTGGTCAACTTGAGACATGAAGCGGTTAAGACAGGAAATACGGCGATCTATTTTGCGAATCTTCATCCTGATGCGCAAAATTCAATTGCCAGGATTTCAGGGCATGAGTGTGTACGATGTCTCGACCTTCTTCCTGAAGGCCCTGCTGGACAGTAAGTTCACCTTGATGGCTTCGGCCATGGCCTACCAGTTTTTCTTTTCTCTCTTTCCGATTCTCCTGTTGGCCTACATCATTTTGCCCTTTTTTCCGCTGGAGGGCCTGGAGGAGCAGGTATTTGCCTTCATTGAGCAATTTGTCCCCAATCCTGAGCAAAGCCTTGCCTCGGTCAACCTGGAAGAGCGCCTCCAAGCCTTTTCCCAACGGAGCCCGAATATTTTTCTGTTGATCCTTTCTGCCTTGCTGATCTTATGGGGGGCAACCCGGGGCATTACCGCCATGATGAAGGCATTTACCAAGAAGGAGAAGGTGTTCAAAAGTCGCAACGTCTTTCAATTGTATGGCTATGCCCTCCTGATTCTGTTCATCTTGGGCAGCTTGATCATTTTGTCGGTGGTCTTGCAAAACTTGGGCAATTATGGGCTGGGGAGCCTTGCCGAAATGGGTTTGCTTGGCTACTCCACGGCTGCCATTGTTGGGCAAGCCTGGAGTTTCCTGATTACGCTGTTGACCATCTTTACCGCCATCGCAGTCTTGTACTTTCTCGGTCCCGCGACCCATCAGCGCTGGAATTTCATTTCACCCGGAGGGATCGCAGCGGGTGTCTTGATCTTGATAGCGATGATCGGCTTGAAATACTACTTCAAAAACTTCGCCGATTTTGACTGGATCTACGGTGGATTGGGAGCTATCATCCTCTTGATGGTGTGGTTTTACTACATTTCCATCATGTTGCTGATCGGCTTTGAACTGAATGCCGCCATTGATTTGGCTTCCTACCAAAAAGGCCAAGGCAGATTCGCCAATGGGGTCGCACCCAAAGTCGCCCTATCCCAAGCAGAAGCCATTTCGGAGGAATCCTGACGAGATCGCCTATCCTACTGCGTATGCATATTTCGTAGAAGTTCGCTGCGCAACGGATTGGATTTTATTCCTTGGCGAATGCCGCGACTTTCCCATCTCACCGCCTTTTTTCGTGTCAATTCGTGGCTTCTCTCCCTTTATTTTTCCAGCCACGAAGCTGTCCGAATTGCCTTCTCGCCAGTCCTTATTCGTAGAAATTCGCTGCGCAGCGGATTGGATTTTGTTCCTTGGCGAATGCCACGACTTGGAAATCACAATTCCACTTT